>JBFYOQ010000063.1:0-24134 GCA_041303735.1 Mycobacterium sp. | reverse complement strand
TTCGGCCCATGCGCACCATCGAGGTTTTCGCCGACGTGCTCTGCCCGTTCACGCATGTGGGCCTGCACACCCTGATCGACCGCCGCACTGAGCGTGGACTCGACCACCCGCGGCTGCGCATGCGGGCCTGGCCGCTGGAACTGATCAATGGCAAGCCACTGGATCCGCATCACATCGACGCCGAGATCGTCGCGCTGCGCGACTCGGTGCGCCCGGACCTGTTCGCCGGGTTTTCCATCGACACGTTCCCGATGACATCGATGGCCGCGTTCGCACTGACCGCCGCCGCCGATCGCTCCGGCGATCCGGTCGTCATCGAGGAGGTCGGGATGGCACTGCGCGATGCGCTCTTCGAACAGGGCCTCGACATCGGCCGGCCTGAGGTCGTCGAGGCGATCGCGCGCCGTTTCAGTCTCGAACCCCTTAACCCAGACGACACCGAGGCGGCCGTCCGCGCCGACTGGGATGAAGGCAAGCGCCGTGGTGTGGTCGGGTCGCCGCACTTCTTCACCGGCCAGGACGACGGATGGTTCTGCCCCGGTCTGGACATCAGCCGCGACAGTCGCGGCGACTTCGTCGTCGCCTGGAAGAAGGGCACGGAGAACTTCGTCGGGAGTGTCTTCAGCTGACAGGATGGTCGGCGTGAACGACGCCCCGAGCCAGGCCGATCTACGTCGCTGGCGCCGCCATCTGGCCAATGAGCGGGCAGAGGCGGCGGTCTACCGCGACCTGGCTCAGCGCTACGACGGCGAGGAGCGCGAGATCCTGCTGGCGATCGCCGCAGCCGAAGAACGCCACGAACAGCACTGGCTCACCCTCCTGGGTGAGCAGGCCAGTGAAGCGGGCCGCGCCGACCTGGGCACCCGGACGCTGGCCTTCCTGGCCCGCCACTTCGGCTCGGTGTTCGTCCTCGCGCTGGTCCAGCGGTTCGAGGCGCGCGCCAGCTACGACGACGAAGCCGATGCCACCCCGACGATGGCCGCCGACGAGCAGATCCACGAAGAGGTCATCCGCGCGCTCGCGGCCCGCGGCCGCGACCGCCTCTCCGGCAGCTTCCGAGCCGCGGTGTTCGGTGCCAACGACGGTCTGGTGAGCAACCTGGCCCTGATCATGGGCGTCAGTGCCAGCGGAGTCGCCAACCAGACCGTGCTGGTGACGGGGCTGGCGGGTCTGCTGGCCGGCGCGCTGTCGATGGGCGCCGGCGAGTACGTCTCGGTGAGCTCCCAGCGGGAACTTCTGGCGGCCTCGGCGCCCAGCCCGAACGTCGGGGCGGCGCTGACCAAGCTCGACGTCGATGCCAACGAGCTCGAACTGGTCTACCGGGCGCGAGGGATGAGTACGTCGGAAGCCACCGCCCACGCCGCCGAGGTGCTCGCCAACCGGGCGGGCTCCGCGCCGACGGACTCAAGATCAGCCGATGGCGACACCGTGCACCGCGTGCCCGGCGCCGAGGCCGACCCGCATGAGGCGGTCGGCACCGGCCTGAAGGCGGCGGTATCGAGCTTCCTGTTCTTCGCCGTCGGAGCGCTGATCCCGGTGCTGCCCTACCTGTTCGGCCTCACCGGTCCGATCGCCGTCGTGGTCGCCGCGGCTCTGGTCGGTGCCACGCTGCTGGCGACCGGCGTGATCGTCGGGCTGCTCTCCGGGGCCCCACCACTGCAGCGGGCGATGCGTCAGCTGCTGATCGGCTACGGCGCCGCGGGAGTCACCTATCTGCTGGGCCTGCTCGTCGGCGCCGAGATGGGCTGACCGACACCCGCGTTGAGCTGCGGGATTGCGCCCTACAGCGGCCCCGGGGAACAAATCCGGACAGCCCCCGGTTAGGGCTAGTGACACTTGAGTGAGTCAGACTCAACTCTGGGTTGACACATCCGTCGCCCCGGGGGCATTCTTGAGTCTGGTCCGCTCAGACCAGAAACATCTATTCAGGAGGATTTTCACCATGGCTCGTGCGGTCGGCATCGACCTCGGGACCACCAACTCGTGCGTCGCGGTCCTCGAAGGGGGCGACCCTGTCGTCGTCGCCAACTCGGAGGGCTCCCGCACCACACCGTCGGTGGTCGCTTTTGCGCGCAACGGCGAAGTGCTGGTCGGCCAGCCCGCCAAGAACCAGGCGGTCACCAACGTCGACCGCACCATCCGGTCGGTCAAACGCCACATGGGCACCGACTGGTCGGTGGAGATCGACGATAAGAACTACACCGCGCAGGAGATCAGCGCGCGGGTGCTGATGAAGCTCAAGCGCGATGCTGAGAGCTACCTCGGCGAGGACATCACTGACGCGGTCATCACGGTGCCCGCCTACTTCAACGACGCCCAGCGCCAGGCCACCAAGGAAGCCGGCCAGATCGCGGGCTTGAACGTGCTGCGCATCGTCAACGAGCCCACCGCCGCGGCATTGGCCTACGGCTTGGACAAGGGCAGCAAGGAACAGACCATCCTGGTCTTCGACCTCGGCGGCGGCACCTTCGACGTGTCGCTGCTCGAGATCGGCGACGGTGTGGTCGAGGTCCGCGCGACCTCCGGTGACAACCACCTCGGCGGTGACGACTGGGATGACCGGATCGTCGAATGGCTGGTCGACAAGTTCAAGGCTTCGGCCGGCATCGACCTGACCAAGGACAAGATGGCCATGCAGCGGCTGCGCGAAGCGGCCGAGAAGGCCAAGATCGAACTCAGCTCGAGTCAGAGCACCTCGATCAACCTGCCCTACATCACCGTCGACGCCGACAAGAATCCGCTGTTCCTCGACGAGCAGCTGACCCGCTCGGAGTTCCAGAAGATCACCCAGGATCTGCTGGACCGCACCCGTGCCCCCTTCCAGCAGGTGATCAAAGACGCCGGCATCGCGGTCGGCGATATCGACCACGTGGTGCTGGTGGGCGGCTCGACCCGCATGCCCGCAGTCTCGGAACTGGTCAAGGAGATGACCGGCGGCCAGGAGCCCAACAAGGGCGTCAACCCCGACGAGGTCGTCGCGGTCGGTGCCGCCCTGCAGGCCGGCGTTCTCAAGGGTGAGGTCAAAGATGTTCTGCTGCTTGACGTCACACCGCTGAGCCTCGGCATTGAGACCAAGGGTGGCGTGATGACCAAGCTGATCGAGCGCAACACCACCATCCCGACCAAGCGGTCGGAGACCTTCACCACCGCTGATGACAATCAGCCCTCGGTGCAGATCCAGGTCTATCAGGGTGAGCGCGAAATCGCGGCGCACAACAAGATGCTCGGCAGCTTCGAGTTGACCGGCATCCCGCCGGCCCCGCGCGGCGTGCCCCAGATCGAGGTCATCTTCGACATCGATGCCAACGGCATCGTGCACGTGACGGCCAAGGACAAGGGCACCGGCAAGGAGAACACGATCAAGATCCAGGAAGGTTCCGGCCTGTCCAAGGACGAGATCGACCGGATGATCAAGGATGCCGAAATGCACGCCGACGAGGATCGCAAGCGCCGCGAGGAGGCCGATGTCCGAAACCAGGCCGAGTCGCTGATCTACCAAACCGAGAAGTTCGTCGCCGAACAGCGCGCCGCCAGCCAGGACGGGGAGGGTGGTTCGACCGTGCCCGAGGACTCGCTGGCCAAGATCGACGGGGCTATCGACGAGGCCAAGACCGCGCTGAACGGCTCCGACATCGGCGCCATCAAGTCGGCGATGGAGAAGCTGGGGCAGGAGTCCCAGGCGCTCGGCGAGGCGATCTACCAGGCGGCACAGGCCGAACAGGCAGCCAGTGGCGGCGGATCGGCTGCTGATGACGTCGTCGACGCCGAGGTTGTTGAGGACGATCAGGAGTCCAAGTGAGTCCAGACAGCCGCGACGCCGATGAACCGGTGACGGTCACCGACAAGCGGCGGGTCGATCCGGAGACCGGTGAGGTTCGAGAGGGCTTCTCCGGTGCCGTCCCTGCGGGGGCGGCACCGGAGAAGCCGCAGCGCGACCAGGTCGCCGAGCTCACCGATGATCTGCAGCGGGTGCAGGCCGACTTCGCCAACTACCGCAAGCGTGCGCTTCGTGATCAGGAGACGGCAGCAGAGCGGGCCAAAGCCGTTGTGCTCAGCCAGCTTCTGCCCGTCATCGACGATCTCGACCGCGCGCGCAGTCACGGCGATCTGGAAGCCGGCCCGATGAAGTCGGTCGCCGACAAGCTCGCTGCCGCGTTGACCGGTATCGGGCTCGCCGAGTTCGGTGCCGAGGGTGAGGAGTTCGACCCGTCGCTGCACGAGGCCGTACAGCACGAGGGTGACGGTTCCAACCCCGTGATCGGCCACGTGATGCGCAAGGGCTACCGGTTCGGTGATCAGGTGTTGCGCCACGCCCTCGTCGGCGTGGTCGACACCGTCGGATCGCACGAGAACGCAGAATCAGATCAGTAATTGGTGAGGAGGTGACGCGGCATGGTTCAACGGGAATGGGTTGAGAAGGACTTCTACAAGGTGCTGGGCGTCTCCTCCGATGCCAAGGAGGACGAGATCAAGCGGGTCGCTCGTAAGTTGCTCGCCGAGAACCACCCCGATCGCAACCCGAACGACACTGCGGCCGAAGAGCGGTACAAGGAGATCGGCGAAGCCAAGGACGTCCTTCTCGATCCGGCCAAACGCAAGGAGTACGACGAGACCCGGCGGATGTTCGCCGGAGGCGGCTTCGGCCGTCGCTTCGGCGGTGGCGGTGGTGGTGGTGGCGGTGGCGGTTTCAGCGGCTACGACGACGGCGGCGGGTTCAATCTCAATGACCTGTTCGGTCAGGCCGGCCAGGATGGCGGGGCGAACATCGGCGACTTGTTCGGCGGCTTGTTCGGACGAGGCGGGACCCAGCCGCGGACCAGCCGCCCGCGTCGCGGCAAGGACCTCGAGACCGAGACCCAGCTCGATTTCCTGGAGGCCACCAAGGGTGTGGCGATGCCGCTGCGGCTCACCAGCCCGGCGCCGTGCACCAACTGCCACGGCAGCGGCGCGCGCCCCGGCACCAGCCCGAAGGTGTGTGCCAGCTGCAACGGCTCGGGAATGATCAACCGAAACCAGGGCGCGTTCGGCTTCTCCGAACCCTGCACCGAATGCCGGGGCAGTGGCTCGATCATCGAGAACCCCTGCGACGACTGCCGCGGTAGCGGTGTCACCACCCGCACTCGCACCATCAACGTCCGGATTCCCCCCGGCGTGGAGGACGGCCAGCGCATCCGGCTGGCCGGCCAGGGTGAGGCCGGGTTGCGCGGAGCGCCGTCAGGCGACCTCTACGTGACCGTTCACGTCCGGCCGGACCGGGTGTTCGGCCGCGACGGTGACGATCTGACCGTGACGGTTCCGGTGAGCTTCACCGAACTCGCCTTGGGCGCAACGCTTTCGGTGCCCACCCTGGACGGCAAGGTCGGGGTGAAGGTCCCCAAGGGCACCGCTGATGGACGGATTCTGCGGGTTCGCGGCCGCGGCGTGCCCAAGCGAAGCGGGGGATCCGGCGATCTGTTGGTCACGGTCAAGGTCGCGGTGCCACCGAAACTCGACGACGAGGCCCTCGGTGCTTTGGAGGCCTATGCGGCCGCGGAGAAGGCCAGCGGCTTCGATCCCCGGGCGGGCTGGGCGGGTAATCGGCCATGAGCGCAGCCGAGGGTGCCGGTGAGGCCCGGACCTTCCTGATCTCGGTGGCCGCCGAGCTCGCCGGGATGCACGCGCAGACGCTGCGCACCTACGACCGACTCGGTCTGGTGAGCCCCCAGCGCAGCGCGGGCGGCGGGCGGCGCTACTCGGAGCGCGATGTCGAACTGCTGCGGGAGATCCAGCGGCTCTCCCAGGACGAGGGTGTGAACCTCGCCGGGATCAAACGCATCATCGAACTCACCAACCACGTCGAGGCGCTGCAGTCCCGGGTCGCCGAGATGGCGGAGGCGCTGTCGCGGTCGAGGCCGCGGCGCGACCTTGCGCTGGTGCCCAAGAACACCGCCGTGGTGGTCTGGACGCCGCGTCGGTAGCGACCGCGGTAGCTAACTGACCCGCACGGTGAAGGTCGCGGTGGCCGGACGGCCCGGCACCGCCAGGCTGTAGCCGCCCTTGCGCAGCGCGTTGGTGGAAGCGGTCATCGGCTCGATGCCCACCACGTCGTCATTCGCCGGGGCGAAGATCTGCACCGCCGGATAGCCCTGCTTGAAAATCACCTCGATGCGCCGGTCGCCGCCGGAGAGTGCGAACATGCCGCCCTGGGGCACCTCGTCGAATCCGTCATCGAAGGTCCGCTCGCCCAACGTCTCCGACACGGCCGCCCAATCCTCGGTGTCGCCGGTCGGGATGCCCCAGTTGTCCACCGGGAGGTGGCGCAGCGGGGGCGTTTCGAGCTTCCACTCCGAACGCGGCACGTCCGGGATGGTGAGGTAGGGGTGGAATCCGAAGCACAGCGGCACCGACGCCGCCGTCGTCGGCGTGACCGTCGTCTCGATGGTCAGCGCACGCTCGACGAGGCTGATGTCGAGGGTGACGACGTGCGGGAAGGGGAAGCTGCAGAGCAGCCGCGGCTGGCCGCCGTAGTCGAGATCGGCCGACAGCTTGTTGTCCGCGCCCTGCTTGACCAGCCAACCCGGGTAGGCCGCCAGCACCCCGTGGATCACCAGGCCGTGCTCGTCGGAGCGCACTCCGCCGACCCCCGGTGTCAGGGTCACCGCACCGCCGTCCACGCCGTAGCCGTTGGCGCTGAGCCGGTTGGCCCATGGGTAGAGGATCGGGATGCCCATGGTCTTGCCGGTGGTCAGGTACGCGTTGAGGCCGCGGCGCTGACCGAGCAGCTCAACCCCTCCGTCGGACAGCGAGGTGCACAGCATTCCCGCTGACGGTACGAAGGTCGCCGTCAGTGCCGAGGTGGGGTCTTTGAGGACGATGGAGGGCAGCTGGGCCATTGTCGGATTGTGCCATGAGGGGGAAGGCCTTGACCAAGCCGTGCCCTCGGCGGTGCGCTTGGATCAAGCAGCGCTCTCAGCGGTGCGCGTCGATGTAGCCGGTCAGATCGTCGATGGTGCGTAGCGAGGCGTACTGCGACTCCGGGATGTCGACTTCGAATCGCTTGTTCAGGGCGACCAGGAAGTTCAGCCAGTCCATCGAATCGAGGTCCACCTGGTCGCGCAGCAACTCGGCGTCGGTGAGGTCGCCTTCCTCGATCTCGGGGGCGATCGCGGTCAACTCCGCCACCACCCCGGTGCGGATCTCGTCCCTGGTGCCCACCTGGTCTCCCTTCGAAGGTCCTCAGAGGTCCTGAGGCTGCTGCAGCAGCTTGTTGATCTCGGCGAGGAACAGCGCGCCCCGGGCGCCGTCACTGGCCCGGTGATCGGCGGCCAGGGTCGCCGCGACGGTGGTCGCGACCCGGATGCCGCCGTCCACCACGACCACCCGCTGTGCGGGCTTGCCGAACCCCACAATGGCCACCTGCTGCGGATAGATCACACCGAACACCGAGTCGACACCCTTCTCGCCGAGATTGGTCAGCGTGATCGTCGGGTCACTCATCTCCGAGCTTCGCAACGACCCGGCCCGCGCGCGGGCCACCAGATCGGTGAGATCGGCCATCAACTCGTGCAGCTTCTTCTCACTCACATCGTGAATGGCCGGCGCCACCAGACCACCGCCGCGCAGCGAGATCGCCACGCCCACATGCTGACCGGAGGCCGGCTCGAATCCGTCGTCGCGCCAGAAGCCGTTGAACTCGCCGAACTTCCGGGCAGCCAGTCCGACCGCCTTGAGTTGCAGGACGGCCGGAAGGATTCTCTCGGTGATTCCCCGGCTGGCGTTCTGCTCGGTGAGCCACGCCAGCGCGGTGTCGAGAATGATCTCGTCGGCGAGGTAGTAGTGCGGGATCTCGCGCTTGGAGCGGCTCATCGCCGCGGCGATCGACGCCCGCATGGCGGCACCGCGTTCGCGTGCCTTCTCGGCCGGCGACTTCGGCTCGGCGGTGTCGGCCGGCCGCGGCGCGACAACAGGCTTGGGCGCTTGGTGGTGCGCGGTCGCTGCGGCGTGCTCGACGTCGTGCAGGGTGATCGCGCCCTGCGGTCCGGTGCCGGTCAATGACTTCAGGTCCACGCCGAGCGTGGCGGCGGTGCGCCGGGCCACCGGGGACACCCACTGCCGGTGGCCAACCGGGGCGGGCGACGTCGGTGTCGCCGTCGATTGCCGAGGGCCGGTGGCGGTCGCGACCACCGGTCTGGCTGCCGGAACAGCGGACTCGGCGGGCGGTGCCGCGGCACCCGGCTTCTCACCCGACTCGAGCAGCCTCGCCAGCGGCGTGCCGACCGCGACGGTCTGGCCCACCGGCACCAGCAGTTCGGCCACCACACCGTCGTGCCAGCACTCGATCTCCACGGCGGCCTTGGTGGTTTCCACCACCGCGACGATCTGGCCGCGGTGCACGGTGTCGCCGGGCTTCACCAGCCACTCGTTGAGCATGCCCTCGTCCATGTCCGCACCGAGGGCGGGCATCGCAAAATCAATCATGCGGGTCCCGTTCGTTGTTCGGCGAACAGCCCGCGCACCGCGGCGACGATCTTGTCCGGTTGCGGCAGGGCCGCCTGCTCGAGGTGCTTGGCGTAGGGGATGGGCACCTCCATGGTGCACACCCGGGCGATCGGGGCGTCGAGTTCGTAGAACGCCTGCTCGACGATGCGGGCGCTGATCTCGGCCGCCAGGCTGCCGGTGTGCCACGCCTCGTCGACCACGACGACGCGGTGGGTCTTGCGGACCGACGCGAGGATGGTGGTGTCGTCAAGGGGGCGCAGCACCCGTAGGTCGATCACATCGCATTCGATGCCCGCCGCCGCCAACTCATCGGCGGCGTCCAGCGCTTTGGGTACGCAGCCGCCGTAGGCGATGACGGTCACGTCGCCGCCGGTTCGGCGCACCGCCGCTGTGGAGATATCCGTCGGCCTGAGTTCGTCGACATCGGCTGTCAGGTTGTAGAGAGCGACGTGTTCGAAGATCACCACCGGATCGGGATTGGTCAGCGCCGTGCGCAGCATGCCGTAGGCATCGGCGACGGTGGCCGGGGCGAGCACGGTGATACCGGGAATATGGGCATACCAGTTCTCCAGGCTGTGCGAATGCTGCGCGGCGAGTTGGCGCCCCGCCCCGGTGGCCATCCGAATCACGACCGGCACCGAGAATTGACCGTTGGACATATGCCGCAGGGCCGCAGCGGTGTTCACGATCTGATCCAGACAGAGCAGGCTGAAGTTGACTGTCATGACTTCGACGATCGGCCGCAGACCGCCCAGGGCGGCGCCGATGCCGATTCCGACGAAGCCGAGCTCGGAGATCGGGGTGTCGCGGATGCGGTCCGGCCCGAACTCCTCGAGCATTCCCTTCGACACCGCGTACGTCCCGCCGTAGCGGCCGACGTCCTCGCCGAGCAGCACCACCCGATCGTCGGCCCGCATCGCATCGGCGATGGCGTCGTGCACCGCGGCGCGGTAGTTGGCTTTCACGAACCCGCCCCGGTGCCGGCCGGGGTCATCACGTCACGGGTGAGGGTGTCGATGCTCTCCAGCGTTCCCGCGTCGGCGTAGGCGACCGCGTCGGCCACCTCGGCGGCAGCTGCCTCCTCGATGGCCGCGACATCGTCTGCGGTCAAACACGACTCGGCGAGGCATCGCCGGGTGAACTCTTCGAGAGGGTCGTGCTCGCGCCACTTCGTGACTTCGGCCTTGTCCCGGTACAGCTCGGGGTCGAACATCGAGTGCGGGCGGAACCGGTAGGTCTGGAACTCGATGAAGAACGGGCCGCCTTCTGTCCGGATGTGGTCGACGGCCTGGGTCATCACCTGATGGCAGGCGATGGCATCCATCCCGTCGGCGGAGGCGGCCGGCACCCGGTAGGACTGCGCCTTGGCCACCAGGTCGACCTGGGAGAGCTCGCGGTCGATGGCGGTGCCCATCGCGTACCGGTTGTTCTCACAACAGAACAGCACCGGCAGTTGCCACAGCTGCGCCATGTTCATCGCCTCGTGGAAGGCGCCTTCGGCGGTCGCTCCCTCCCCGAAGTAGCAGGCGGAGATCCGGTTGCGGTTCAACTGCTTGTCCGCGAACGCCAGACCCGCAGCCAGCGGCAGCCCGGCGGCCACGATCGCGTTGCCGCCGTAGAACCGCCGGCCCGCGTCGAACAGGTGCATCGAGCCGCCGCGCCCGCCCGAGCAGCCCTCCTGCTTGCCGAACATCTCGGCCATGATCTTGGTCATCGGGATTCCGCGCAGTAGCGCATGGGCGTGCTCGCGGTAGGTGGCGACCACCGCGTCCTGCTCCCCGAGCACCCGCAGCGAACCCGCAGCCACCGCCTCCTCCCCGACGTAGAGATGCAGGAAGCCGCGGATCTTGCCGGCGCTGTACATCTCGGCGCACTTCTCCTCCATGCGCCGGATCCGGACCATGTCGGTCAGCAGTGCGTGGGCGAGGTCTGGATCGGTCACTTCGGTGTCTCCACGGTCGAGGTGTCGCCCTCGGGCAGTCCGAGTTCTCGGGCCTTGAGCAACCGCCGCATGATCTTGCCGCTGCGGGTGTGCGGCAGAGCGTCGACGAAGTCGATCTCCTTGGGCGCCACCGCGGCCCCCAGGCGCTTGCGGGCGTGGCCCATCAGGTCGCGGCGCAGCGCATCCAGACCAGCCGCGTCACCGCCGTAGCCGGTCTTCAGCGTGACGAACGCCTTGACCACTTCGCCGTAGGTGGGATCGGGCTTCCCGATCACCGCCGCCTCGGCGACCGCCGGATGATCGGTCAGCACGTTCTCCACCTCGAACGGCCCGATCAGGTGTCCGGAGGCCTTGATGACGTCGTCGGCGCGGCCGACGAACCAGAGGTATCCACCCGCATCGCGCTTCACCAGGTCACCGGAGAGGTACAGGTCCCCTTCCACGCCAGGGGCGAAGCACTTGCGGTACCGCTCATCCTGGTTGAGGTAACCGCGGAACATCGACGGCCATCCGACGCGCAGCGCCAGCTCGCCCTCCACATCCGGTTCCTCGATGACGTGGACCTCGCCGGTGTCCGGGTTGTGGTCGACGACGCAGGCGTCCACCCCGGGCAGCGGACGGCCCATCGAGCCGGGCTTGATGTCGAAGGCCGGTGTGTTGGCCACCATGATCCCGCCGGTCTCGGTCTGCCACCAGTTGTCGTGGATCGGCAAGCCCAGCACCTTCTTGCCCCACCAGACCGCTTCGGCGTTGAGCGGTTCGCCGACGCTGGCGATGAACCGCAGCGCCGGGAACCGGTAGCGGGCCGGCAGTTCCGGGCCGGCTTTGATCAGCATGCGAATGGCGGTGGGGGCGGTGTACCAGACCGTCACCGCCTCGTCCTGCAGGATCCGGTACCACCGCTGGGCATCGAACTCGGCCTCGTCGATGACCGAGGTAACCCCGTGCAGCAGCGGCGAGATGATCCCGTAGGAGGTGCCGGTCACCCAGCCGGGATCCGCTGTGCACCAATAGATGTCATCGTCGTGCAGATCCAGCGCGTAGCGTCCGGTGATGTAGTGCATGGCCACCGCGCCATGCACGTGCTGCGCGGCCTTGGGGGTGCCGGTGGTCCCGCTGGTGAAGTGCAGCAGCGACGGGTCGCCGGCTCCGGTCGGTTCGATGGGCGCGACATCGCCGGCTGCGTCCATCAATGCGTGGAAGTTCTCGGTGCCGTCGATCTGCTCGTCACCGACGATCAGCACATGCTTGACCGAGGGTAACTCCGCACGGATCTTGGCGATCTTGCGTTTGTAGATCGCCGCGGTGGTCACCAGAACATCGGCCGCGCCGATGTTCACCCGCGTCTGGATCGGCTCCGGGCCGAAGGCGGAGAACAACGGAGAGACCACACTGCCGTTACGCAGCGCCCCGAGCATGCTGACGTACAACTCGGGCACCCGGCCCATGATCACGAAGACCTTGTCGCCCTTGCCGATTCCCAGGCCTCGGAGCACGTTGGTGAACCGGCGGGTGAGCCGGGCGAGTTCGCCGTAGCTGAGGTCGTGGGCGCTCAACGCCTCACCGGGTGGTGTGTCGGCGATGAAGCGCAACGCGGACTTGCCGGCCAGTGGTCCGTCGGCATGCCGGTCCACCGCCGCGTAGGCGATGTTGCAGCCGCCTTCGCCCATGCCGGCGCACAGGTCGGGGATCTGCGACCAGGTGAACGCCGCGCGGGTGGCGTCGTAGTCCTCGAGGTTGGGTGTGACCCTGCGGTCCGCCGGGCCCTTATGAATGACCGATCCGGGCTTCTCGTCCATCGCCGTCTCGCTAGCGGTGCGGCGCGTCGAGGAGTCCGTCTCGGCGGGCACGCGCAATATTGGCCATCACCCGCTCGATCAACGTGTCGTAGGCCGCCCCGTTGTTGAGGACGTCGAGGCGTTGCAGGTGCCGTAGATAGGCGTCGATACGCCGGTCCAGTGTCCAGTCCCAGTAATCGCGACGGGTGAACGGTGAGCAGAGGAACTGCCATGCCAGGCGGTCGATATCCTCGGTCGCTGGGGCCTTCTGCACGGCCTTCCCCATCACTGCCCCCCTTGGTTGCACCACCCCAGTGATGTTCATCTCACCGGACGTAAGCGCGGAAGGGGCGAAAGTCACCCGAATGCCTGTGTCGTGCTACCGGGGGCGACGCAGGGTCCAGGCCGGCACCCAGTGTGTGACTGCGCGGCGCTGCGCTCCGTAGACGATGTCGTAGGTGACCAGTCCCCACCAATCGCCCTGTTCGCACAGGCCCCAGCAGCGCAGCATGGCCGTGACGATGCCGTGCATCTGCAGTCCGTGCGGGTGATACCGCCCCGTCCGGTGCGGTTGGCGGGGGAACAGCACGGCCAGGTCGACCAGCACCGGCACCGGGGGATGTACCGGACGGAACGGCCGGCGCACCGGCGCTCCCTGGTACCCGATCGCCGCCAGATCGCCCGCGAACCGCTCGCCCGCCACCCGATCGACCATGGATTCGATCATATGTTCGAATTGACTCGTGCCGGAAGGCCCTATCGGAGATCGGCCGGAGTTCAGTAGACTTGAGTGGAACAGACTCAAGGTTGCCGGTGTTGTATCCCTCAGCAAGACTTTGACCTGACGAAATGGAGGTGTCGTGGACTCGTTCAACCCGACCACGAAGACCCAGGCGGCCCTGACCGCCGCGCTGCAGTCCGCGAGTGCGGCCGGTAACCCGGAGATCCGGCCCGCCCATCTGCTGTTGGCGCTGCTCACCCAGACCGACGGCGTCGCCGGCCCGCTGCTCGAAGCGGTCGGCGTCGACCCGGCGCCCATCCGCGCCGAGGCGCAGGGTCTCATCGACCGGCTGCCCTCGACCAGTGGCGCGTCCTCGCAGCCGCAGCTGTCCCGCGAGTCGCTGGCGGCGATCAACTCCGCCCAGCAACTGGCGACCGAGATGGACGACGAATACGTCTCCACCGAGCACCTGCTGGTCGGCCTGGCCGGAGGCATGGGTCGCTCCGCTCCGGCAGGCGACTCCGACGTCGCCAAGCTGCTCACCGGCGCCGGCGCCTCACCGCAGGCGCTGCGCGAGGCGTTCGCCAAGGTCCGCGGCAGCGCGCGGGTCACCAGCCCCGACCCGGAGGCCAGCTACCAGGCGCTGGAGAAGTACTCCACCGACCTGACCGCCCGCGCCCGCGAGGGCCAGCTCGATCCGGTTATCGGTCGCGACAACGAGATCCGCCGCGTCATCCAGGTGCTGAGCCGGCGGACCAAGAACAACCCGGTGCTCATCGGGGAACCCGGTGTCGGCAAGACCGCGATCGTGGAGGGCCTCGCCCAGCGCATCATCGCCGGCGACGTTCCGGAGAGCCTGCGCGACAAGACCGTCGTCTCCCTGGACATGGGTTCGATGGTGGCCGGGGCGAAGTACCGCGGTGAATTCGAGGAACGGCTCAAGGCCGTCCTCGACGAGATCAAGGAATCCGCCGGGCAGATCATCACCTTCATCGACGAGTTGCACACCATCGTCGGCGCCGGGGCGACCGGCGAGGGCGCGATGGACGCCGGCAATATGATCAAGCCGATGCTGGCCCGCGGTGAGCTTCGACTCGTCGGCGCGACCACGCTCGACGAGTACCGCAAGTACATCGAGAAGGACGCCGCGCTGGAGCGCCGCTTCCAGCAGGTGCTCGTCGGTGAGCCCTCGGCCGAGGACACCGTGGGTATCCTGCGCGGTCTCAAGGACCGCTACGAGGTGCACCACGGTGTGCGCATCACCGACTCCGCCCTGGTGGCGGCGGCGACCCTGTCCGACCGTTACATCACCAGCCGCTTCCTGCCGGACAAGGCCATCGACCTGGTGGACGAGGCGGCGTCGCGGCTGCGCATGGAGATCGACTCCCGCCCCGTCGAGGTCGATGAGGTCGAGCGGCTGGTCCGCCGGCTGGAGATCGAGGAGATGGCGCTGGAGAAGGAATCCGATGACGCCTCCAAAGACCGACTGGAGAAACTGCGCGCGGAGTTGGCTGATCTGCGAGAGAAGTTGTCGGAGTTGACAACTCGCTGGCAGAACGAGAAGAGCGCCATCGACGTGGTGCGGGAACTCAAAGAGCAGCTCGAGGTGCTGCGCGGTGAGGCCGACCGGGCCGAGCGCGACGGTGACCTCGCCAAGGCTTCCGAGCTTCGCTACGGACGCATCCCCGAGGTCGAGAAGAAACTCGACGCCGCTCTTCCACAGGCCAGCGCCCGCGAGGGCGTCATGCTCAAAGAGGAGGTCGGTCCCGACGACATCGCCGACGTGGTGTCGGCGTGGACAGGGATTCCGGCCGGGCGTCTGCTCGAGGGCGAGACCGCCAAGCTGCTGCGGATGGAGGACGAACTCGGCCGCCGCGTGGTCGGCCAGAAGAAGGCGGTCGCCGCGGTGTCCGATGCGGTGCGCCGTTCGCGGGCCGGGGTGGCCGACCCCAACCGGCCCACCGGGTCGTTCCTCTTCCTCGGCCCCACCGGCGTCGGCAAGACCGAACTGGCCAAGGCGCTGGCCGATTTCCTGTTCGACGACGAGCGGGCGATGGTCCGCATCGACATGAGCGAATACGGCGAGAAGCACTCCGTCGCCCGCCTGGTCGGTGCCCCTCCCGGCTACATCGGCTACGACCAGGGCGGCCAGCTGACCGAGGCGGTGCGGCGCCGCCCGTACACGGTGGTGCTGTTCGACGAGGTCGAGAAGGCCCACCCGGACGTCTTCGACGTGCTGCTGCAGGTCCTCGATGAGGGCCGGCTCACCGACGGTCAGGGCCGCACGGTCGACTTCCGCAACACCATCCTGATCCTGACGTCCAACCTCGGCTCCGGTGGCGACAAGGAGCAGGTGATGGCCGCGGTGCGCGCGGCGTTCAAGCCGGAGTTCATCAACCGGCTCGACGACGTGCTGATCTTCGACGCCCTGGACCCCGACGAACTGGTTCGGATCGTCGACATCCAGCTGACTCAGCTGCAGAAACGGCTGGCCCAGCGGCGCCTGGAACTGCAGGTATCGCTACCGGCCAAGGAATGGCTGGCCAATCGCGGGTTCGACCCGGTCTACGGGGCCCGACCGCTGCGCCGGCTGGTCCAGCAGGCCATCGGCGACCAGTTGGCCAAGATGTTGCTGGCCGGCGAGGTGCACGACGGTGACGTGGTGCCGGTCAACGTCTCGGCTGACGGCGAGTCTCTGGTTCTGGGATGACGCGCCGGGAATGGTGACCCGGTTGTGACCTCCCGGCCCTCTCGGTGAACGACCGCAAAAGGTTAGGCTCCATCTGATGGTTCCGTTTTGGTTCACGCTGTCCGCACTGTGCTTCGCAGGTGCGGCGGTGCTGCTGTATGTCGATGTCGGCCGCCGCCGCGGGCTCGGCCGGCGTCGCAAGTCCTGGGCGCGGGCGCACGGATTCGACTACGAGCAGGAGTCCGGCGAGATCGTCGGGCGCTGGAGGCGCGGGGTGATGTCCACCGTGGGTGACGTGACCGCCCGCAACGTCGTGCTCGGCCAGATCCGCGGCGAAGCGGTATACGTCTTCGATCTCGAGGATGTCGCCACCGTCGTCGCCCTGCACCGCAAAATCGGCACCAATGTGGTCATGGACCTGCGCCTCAAAGGGGTCAAGGAACCCCGCGAGAACGATGTGTGGCTACTCGGTGCCATCGGTCCCCGGATGTTGTACTCCAACAATCTCGATGCCGCCCGCCGCGCGTGCGACCGCCGCATGGTGACGTTCGCCCACACCGCACCCGAGTGCGCCGAGATCCTGTGGAACGAACAGAACTGGACCCTGGCCGCGATGCCCATCTCGTCCACCCGGGCGCAGTGGGATGAGGGGCTGCGCGCGGTCCGGCAGTTCAACGATCTGCTTCGCGTTCTGCCGCCTGTCCCTGCTCAGGCCGCGGCGGTTCAGTCGGCTCGCCGGCGCGTCGAATCGGAACGTGCCGAACTGCCCCCGGGCCGCAGCGAGGCGCCGCCCATGCTGCGCCCGCAACCGCCGCGAACCGGCACGCAGGCCCCGAACTACCAGTACTGACCCCACCGATAGTGTGTCGGGGTGTCCCGCCCCGTCGCATTGGTCACCGGCCCCACCTCCGGTCTCGGCGCCGGGTACGCGCGGCGTTTCGCCCGCGACGGCCATGACGTGGTTCTTGTCGCCCGAGACGCAACGCGGCTTGAGGAGTTGGCCGCCGAACTTCGCGCCGCGCACCGCGTCAACGTCGAGGTGCTGCCCGCCGACCTGTCCGAGCCTTCCGGTCGGGACGCCGTCGTCGCCAGGCTGACCGACGGTGTGACGGTCCTGGTGAACAACGCCGGGTTCGGCACCTCCGGTGAGTTCTGGACCGCCGACCCCACCGAGCTGCAGCGTCAGCTCGACGTCAACGTCACCGCAGTCATGCACCTGACCCGTGCGGCGCTGCCCGCGATGCTCGCCGCCGGGCGGGGCACCGTCATCAACATCGCCAGTGTCGCGGGCCTGCTTCCCGGCCGTGGGTCGACGTACTCGGCGTCGAAGGCCTGGGTGGTGTTCTTCTCCGAGGGCCTCGCCAACGGTCTGGCCGGCACCGGTGTGAGCGTGCATGCGGTCTGCCCGGGATTCGTGCGTACCGAGTTCCATGAACGCGCCGGAATCGACATGGCGTCCATTCCCGGCCCGATGTGGCTGACCGTCGACGACGTCGTCGCCGACAGTCTCGCCGATATCGCCAAGGGCAAGGTCGTCAGCATTCCCGGATTGCAGTACAAACTCCTCACCTCGGCGGGCCGACTTGTGCCGGGCGGGGTGGTCCGCGCATTGACCAACAGATTGGGACGAGGACGTGACCGCACCTGACGTGGACCGGGCCACCCGCGACGAGCTGGCCGGCTTGGTGCGGGAGATCTCGGTGGTCTTCGGCCGCGTCACCCTGTCCTCGGGCAAGGAAGCCGACTACTACGTGGATCTGCGCCGCGCCACCCTGCACCACGCCGCGGCCCCGCTGATCGGCCGGCTGATGCGCCAGCTCACCGCGGATTGGGATTACGCCGCCGTCGGGGGACTGACCATGGGTGCCGATCCGGTTGCCTGCGCCGTCCTGCACGCCGCCGGCCGGCCCATCGACGCGTTCGTGGTGCGCAAGGCCGTGAAAAGCCATGGCATGCAACGGCTCATCGAGGGCGCCGAGGTAGCCGGCAAACGGGTCCTGGTGGTGGAGGACACAAGCACCACGGGTGGATCGGCGCTGACGGCCGTTCACGCGGTTCGCGAAGCAGGTGCGACGGTGGTGGGTGTCGCGACGGTGGTGGACCGGGCGACCGGCGCCGCCGAGGCCATCGAGGCCGAGGGGGTGCCGTACCGCAGCATCCTCGGCCTGGCCGATCTCGGTCTGCTTGAGCAGTGACGAAACGGGCCGGGGGTGCCCGGTCCCCTGAGCCGGAGGAGTTACCGGACTCCGACCTCGACTGGGACGAGGTTGTCGATGTCGTCTGCGTGAGCTTCGGCCCCGGCCCGATGGCTCACGCGATCTCTGGGGCGCAGCGGGGTCTGCGGGTGCTTTCCGTTGCGCAGCCGCAGGTGTGGGACGCCGGTGCCGCGGCCTATATAGCCGAGATGACGGCCGGGTTGCCGACGGTGGCGACGGTCCGGGAGCCGGTGCTCACCCGCGCCCGGCCGGTGGACGCCGAGCCCGCTCCGATCGACACGTTCGTCGGCGCGCGGTTGCGGGACTGGTCGGCGCTGTGTTGGGCATCGGCGTTCGGTGTGCTCTACACCGATGTCGTGGGCGTCGGTATGACGCCGATGCGCACCGACGACGATCTGCGCATCGTGGCGGCCGCAGTCGGCACCTATCCGCCCGGTGGCAGCGCACTCGCGGATTGGGTGGCCGCACAGGCCCGCGAATATGACGTGCAACCGGATCCCGATGTCAGTTTGCAACAGCTGATCTTCGAGCATGGCCGGGTCGCCGGGGTCGAACTGGGCACCGGCTCGGGCTCGCTGTTGGTGCGAGCGCTGGACGGGGTGGCGCTGCCGCCGGCGAGACCCGATCACGCGGCGTCCGACGCCGATCGGGCCACCCGACCCGACCCGCGTGAGGTTGCGATCGTGGGACTGCCGGCGAGCCGCTTCGGCCGGGTGGAGTTGCTGACGCCGGGACCGCCGGAGACCGGCTAAGTCGAGGCGGCGTCGTCGAGATGAAACGAACGGAAATGTGAGCTGTGCGCGCCGGACGGATTGGGTCCGTAGATAGCCAGCATGCGTGCGTACCCGCGAGCCAGATACCGACCACGGTGGCCGCCGCGAACTACCGCGGGTCTCCCGCTGCCGTCGTCGCTGGTATCCATCCGGCCGAGGCTACCCTTCACCCATGCAGTCCGGCGGGCCTGAGCCCGGCCCCACCGAGTGGTCCACCGGAGCCCCCGGCGTCGGGCCGTGGGAGCAGACCCGGCAGGGTCCGCCGCCGCAGGACCCTCGCTTTGACCCGGAATTGCTCGCGCTCGGCGACACCCGCAATGTCGTTGACGCCTATCGGTATTGGACCCGCGAGGCGATCATCGCCGACATCGACCGCCGCCGACACCGGTTGCACATCGCGATCGAGAACTTCGGCAACGACGCCAATATCGGCGCGGTGGTCCGCACCGCCAACGCATTCGCGGTTGACACGGTGCACATCGTCGGCCGGCGCCGCTGGAACCGCCGCGGCGCCATGGTCACCGACCGCTATCAGCGGCTCACCCACCATGACACCACCGAAGACCTGCTGGCCTTCGCCGCGGAGATCGGGCTGACCGCGGTGGCCGTCGACAACGTCGCCGGGTCGGTCCGATTGGAGCAGACCGCGTTGCCGCGGGAGTGCCTGTTGATCTTCGGCGCCGAGGGTCCGGGGATCTCGCCGGCGGCCGCGGCCGGGGCCGCACTCACGGTGTCGATCGCCCAGTTCGGCTCCACCCGCAGCATCAACGCCGCGGTGGCCGCCGGGATCGCCATGCATGCCTGGATCGCGCGGTGGGCCGATTTGGGCAGCGCCTGGTAGGGCAGGATCGTCAGGTTATGGACCGGTGGAGCGACCGCGCGGCCGCCGCCGAGGCGGCGATCTCCCGCCGGCACCTGCGGCGGCTCTGGCAGCTTCCCGGGACCCGACTGGGCGTGGTGGGCTGGCCGCCCACGGCCAAGGACCGGGTCTTCGGTTCCTGGCATTACTGGTGGCAGGCGCATCTGCTGGACACCCTTGTCGACGCCCAGCAGCGCGACCCCCGGCCCGAACGGATCACGGCCATCCGTCGTCAGATCCGCGGGCATCGGGCCCGCAACCTCGGCCGCTGGACCAACAGCTACTACGACGACATGGCCTGGCTCGCGCTGGCCCTCGAACGTGCCGCGACCGTGACCGGAGTGCGCACCCCCGGGGCGCTGCGCACGCTGGCCGACCAGTTGACGAACTCCTGGATGCCCGAAGCCGGCGGCGGCATCCCGTGGCGCAAACAGGACCGGTTCTTCAATGCGCCGGCCAACGGCCCGGCCGGGATCTTCCTGGCCCGCTATCCCGGCGGGCTGCCGCGCGCACGGCAGATGGCCGACTGGATCGACGCCACCCTCATCGACCCGGACACCAAGCTGGTGTTCGACGGGATCAGAGGGGGCTCGCTGGTTCGCGCCCAGTACACCTACTGCCAGGGGGTGGTGGTCGGGCTGGAGACCGAACTCGCGGTGCGCACCCGCGACGATCGCCATGCTCGCCGGGTTCACCGACTGGTCGCCGCGATCGGCGAACACATGGCACCGGGCGGGGTGCTCACCGGGGCCGGCGGGGGAGACGGCGGCCTCTTCGCCGGGATCACCGCGCGATACCTGGCGTTGGCCGCCACCGCCCTGCCCGGCACCACCGCCGCTGACGAGCGGGTGCGCCGCACCGCGCGGCGCATCGTGCTGCAGTCAGCCGGCGCCGCCTGGGACAACCGGTGCACCGTAGCCGGCCTCCCACTGTTCGGCGCTTTCTGGGACCGTCCGGCCGATCCGCCGGACACCGCCGGAGAGCGTGCACGCAAGGCCGACGGGGCCGTGCACGGCTCCGCCGCGCCGCAGCGCGATCTGTCGGTTCAGGTGTCGGGCTGGATGCTGATGGAGGCCGCGCACACCCTCGCGGGTTAGACCGGTGCGGTTGACCCGGGTGGGCTCATGGCGGGTGGTTACACCGCGCGCCGGCCGTAAAGCGGATTAAGCTCTCCCCAGCATGCGAGACAAGGAGAAGGCGACCCGATGAAAACCATCACAGCGGTAGGGGTTGCGGCGGTCGGACTGAGTCTTGTGCTCGCTGGCTGCAGCCCGGCCGAGAAGGCGTCCACGGCGACGACCTCGGCCACCCCGGAGGTATGGACCGGTTCGCCGGCGCCGGCCGACGGCGAGGGAGAGGGGCGCGGCGGTGAGGCGCCCGCCGTGGGAGCCACCCTGCACCAGTACATCGTGGACAACAAGATCGCCGAGGTCCCGTTCAAGAAGGACGAACCCGGCACGCCGACGATCGACTTTCCGTTCCCGCCGGACTGGGTGGCGGCCGGCGATCGCACCCCGGACTGGGCGTACGGCGCCATCGTCTACGGCAAGCCCGTCGACCCGAACGACGAGCCGTTCATGTACGCGATCGCCTCCAAGCTCACCGGCGACGTCGACCCGAACAGAATTCTCGACCTGGCATCCGGCCAACTCAATGAGCTGCCCGACTTCGAGCCGGTCAACGGACCGCCGGAGCGCACCACGTTCGGCGGCTTCGACGCGGTCAGCTACAGCGGCACCTTCGTCGAGGAGGGCAAGCCCCGGGTCGTCGGCCAGGAGACCATCGTCATTCCGGGCAACGGTGCGCTGTTCGTCCTGCAACTGAACGGCGAGGCGCCCAAGGGTCAGGAGCAGGTCGTGATCGACGCGGCCAACCTTATCCGCGAGAAGACCACGATCACCCTCCCGTCCTGACGGCCCAGACTGACTCACGCACGGAGAACACCATGAGATTTCGCTCTACGGCTCCTCGACTGCTGCTGGCTGCGGTCTGCGGCGCCGCGCTGCTGTCGGCACCGATGATCAGCGCCTCGCCGGCCTCTGCCGCCCCCTGTCCGGGCGGCACGATCCCCGATCCGGTCACCGGGGTGTGCTGGTCACAGTCAAAGGGCAGCATCGGCATCACCGGTACCGGCGGGACGTGTCTGCCCGGCAGGCTCGGGCTATGCCTTGGGGCACTGCAGAACTCGCAGATGCCGGGAGCCAATCTGTCTCCGATGCCGCCGGCCGGACCGGCACCGGCCCCCGGCTCGTGGCCCTAACGGGTTGAGGTCCCTAACGGCCGGAGTGGCGTAGTGGCTTAAGCGGCCTAACTCTCCTCAGGCCGGACGAGACTCTCGTCCGGCCTGGCGCGCCGGCGTTGTAGCAGATTCCGGCCGACCGCGGTCACACCAGGCAGTATCGACAGGAACACGATCAGCAGAATCACCAATTCGAAGTTGTTCTTGACGAACGGCACGTTGCCCAAGAAGTACCCCAGCACAGTCATCCCGGCGCCCCACAGGATGCCGCCGACGATGTTGTAGCTGAGGAACACCGGATAGCGCATGTAGGACACCCCGGCCAGGACCGGTGCGTAGGTACGCACGATCGGGACGAAGCGCGCCAGGATGATCGTCTTCGGGCCGTGTCTTTCGAAGAAAGCGTGCGATTCCTCGACGTAGCGCTTCTTGAAGAACCGCGAGTCCTCCTTGTCGAACAGTGCCGGGCCGATCCGCCGGCCGATGAAGTAGCCGCACTGGTCGCCGAGGATCGCCACCACCGTGACCGCCGGCACCAGCACCCAGATACTCATCGGCGGGTTGGGTGCCGCCGCCAGTAACCCGCCCGTGAACAACAGTGAGTCACCGGGCAGTAGTGGGAACAGCAGGCCAGTCTCGATGAAGACGATGATCAGGATGCCCGGCAGCACCGCAGAGGCGAACAGGCCGCCCTCGCCGAGCCAATACATCGGGTCGAGGATGCCGGGAAGGGCCAGAACCGTGGTCGTCACAATGCCCCAAGATACGCCTTTGCGGTGCCCGCCCCGGACGCCTCGCTGTTTGACATACTTCCCTCTACGCCCCTGATCAGCGGAGAGGACTTGCCATGCCCATCGCCACGCCCGAGGTCTACGAGGAGATGCTGGCCCGCGCCAAGGAACACGCCTTCGCCTTCCCGGCGATCAACTGCACGTCGTCGGAGACCGTCAACGCGGCCATCAAGGGTTTTGCCGACGCCGGAAGTGACGGGATCATCCAATTCTCCACCGGTGGTGCCGAATTCGCTTCGGGTCTGGGCGTCAAGGACATGGTGGTCGGGGCGGTCGCCCTGGCCGAGTTCGCCCATGTGATCGCGCAGCGGTACCCGATCACGGTCGCACTGCACACCGATCACTGTCCCAAGGACAAGCTCGATACCTATGTGCGCCCGCTGCTCGCCATCTCCGGCGAGCGGGTGGGGCGGGGTCTGAACCCGCTGTTCCAGTCCCATATGTGGGACGGGTCGGCGGTCCCGATCGACGAGAACCTGAGCATTGCCGTCGATCTGCTGAAGCAGGCCGTGGCGGCCAAGATCATCCTCGAAGTCGAGATCGGTGTCGTCGGCGGCGAGGAGGACGGCGTCGAGGCCGAGATCAACGAGAAGCTCTACACCAGCTCAGAGGACTTCGAGAAGACCGTCAACGCCCTTGGTGCGGGGGAGAACGGCAAATACCTGCTGGCGGCGACGTTCGGCAACGTCCACGGTGTCTACAAGCCGGGCAATGTGGTGCTCAAGCCCGAGGTGCTGGCCGAGGGCCAGCGGGTCGCGTCGGCCAAGCTGGGGCTGGCGGAGGGGTCCAAGCCGTTCGACTTCGTCTTCCACGGCGGGTCCGGATCGCTGAAGTCGGAGATCGAAGAGGCGTTGGGCTACGGCGTGGTGAAGATGAACGTCGACACCGACACCCAGTACGCGTTCACCCGGCCGCTGGCCGGGCACATGTTCGCCAACTACGACGGGGTGCTCAAGATCGACGGCGAGGTCGGGAACAAGAAGGTCTACGACCCCCGCACCTACCTGAAAAAGGCCGAGGCGGGTATGGCTGAGCGGGTGATCGAGGCCTGCAACGACCTGCGCAGCGCCGGCCGGAGTGTGTCGGGATCGTAGATCCCGGCGCACGCGTGCCGAAGAGTGTGTCGGGATCGTAGATCCCGGCGCACGCGTGCCGCACCCGCTCACGACGACTGGCAGATCTTCCACTGGTCGTCGCGGAACTGCAGGTCGAAGCTGCGGGTTGAGCGCATCTCGGGGTCGTAGGCCATATACGAGGTGACGTTGGCCTCGGCCTGATCGCCGTTGACCACCACCTCGTCGATGCTGGCCACCACCGGATATTGCTTGGCGGCCAGCACCTTGCTGTAGGTGTCCGACCAGGAGCGGTCGTCGTAGTTCACGTAGCTGTCACGGGTCTGGCCGCAGGTGATGCTGCGCAGCGTCGCCAGATCGCCCTGCCGGATGGCGTTGTCGAATGTCTCGATGGTGATGCGCACCCGATCCTGCTGGGAGGCCCGCGCCGCGCTGCTGCGCTGGAAGATGACCGCGCCCAGTAGCGCCGCCGCCAGGACCACCACCCCGATCACGATGGCCGGCGTCAGCCAGTGGGGGCGCGCGGCGCCGCGCGGCGCGATGGCCTGCGGGGGCGCGGCGCGCGGGGGGGGCCC
>JBFYOQ010000062.1:0-6754 GCA_041303735.1 Mycobacterium sp. | reverse complement strand
ACCGAGTCCGGTGGCCGGGATGCGAGGTCGGCGAAGCCGGCCTCAGCGAGCAGGCCGTCGTCCAATCCCTCAAGCGTCGCGGTGAACAGCGGCCACGGTTCGTGGGTGTTGCGCAGGTGGATGGTCGTACCCCGCTGCGTCGTGAACAGCGCCCACCGCGCCGTGAGAAAGTCCGCAAGTCCGTCGCCGACCACGCGCTGCGTTCCCGGTCGCACCAGGATCTCGGTGCGGGCCCGGGTTCTCCCGTGCCGGGCGCCGGTGTATCGGTAGTGCCCATCGTCCGCCTCCAGTCGGGTGCGTGCCCACCGGTACGGCAGTCCGAAGACCGCCCGGGCCGCCAGGACCGCCGCGAGCCGGTTCGCCTCCAGCGTGAGAAAGACCACCCCCCGCCGTCCTGACGTATCCACGGCGTAGAGGCGGACGTTGATCTCGACGAAATCACCGAACCACGGAATCGGTGGCGAACCGAAGATAGTGGCCCGGTCCAGAACGAAGGGAATGAGGCCGACCCAGCTTGAGCCGTCATAGACATCGGGCCGCAATCCGCCCGGCAATAGTGGCGCAACGCGTTGCGCCGGGACGCGCCAGTGCACGAAGGCGACGTCCGACCAACGTTGACTCGCGACCGCACGTCCGGTCAGCGGCGGCGACTCGACGCGGATCGGCTCTGGAGCTAGCACTGCGCTCACGCTACCGAACCACCAGCACCGGGCACTCGGCGTGATGGATCACGGTCTGAGCGACCGAACCGAGGATCGATTCAACAAGCCGACCGCGGCCGTGGCTGCCGACCACCACCAGCTGGGCCTCCCGGGACAGATCGGCGAGCCCCTTGGCCGGACTGATGTCCTCGAAGACCTTGGACACGTGAGCGTTCGGGTACTTGGCGGCCAAGGGTGCGATCAACTCGTCCATCCGCTGGCGCTGCTGCGACTGCAACACATCGAGCAGCGGCCAGTCCATCATCCCCTGGCCGCCGAGATCACCCATGCCGACCGCCGCGGCGATCTCCCACATGTGGACCACCGACAGCGGTGCATGCAGCGTGGCCGCGATATCGAACGCTTCCGCCAGCGCGCGGGCCGACCCGTCCGACTCATCGATGCCGACGACCACGGGCAGCGGCTTGCCGGTTCGCTTGGCAACCGGCTTGCGCCAGACCACGACGGGGCAGGGCGCCCGGTGCGTGATCCGCACGGCGTGCCCGCCGAGCGCGCGACGGTCCGCGGCGCCGCTGCCCACCACCAGCAGCCGCGCGGATTGCGACGCATCCGCCAGGACTGTTGCGACCGCACCCTTGAGGGCCGCTGTGGTGATCGCGAGGCCCGGATGTGTGGACTGCACCGCCGTCTGCGCCGCGGCGAGCACAGTGTCGCCCTCGGCGCTACGCCCACCGTCGTCGGGCGGGTCCACGCTGGCGAAATGCCAGTCCAGCCGAGGAATCGCATGCACGAGAGTCATCGGGATCGACTGGCCGACGGCGAACTCCGCGGCCCACTGCGCAGCGCGCAGGGCGGTGTCCGATCCGTCGACACCCACGACAACGGACGGCTGGCTAGCTGCGGTAGTCATGCCGCGACACTATTCGACATGAGCCGAACTCGGCGGGTTCACTCCGCGTGAAGACGCACCCTAATCGCGGCCAGCCGCTCCTGTAGCTCGCCTTCGGAGATCACACCGCGCGCCACCAGCGAGTGAGCCAAGGCGACAAGCTGATTCTCCGGGTAGGGCAGCTCCGCGTAGCGGGAACCCGACAGCGCATCCTCTTCGTCGCGTCGTTGTTTGAAGGTGAACTGCAGCGCGTCGTCGTCGGCACAGGAGCGGTCGAGGGCGTCGCACACACCGTCCAGGCTGGTCTTCCACGGCGGCAGCGGATTGTCGACCCCGTACTTGGCCGCCATGACCGGCCAGGTCTGGTTGCGCTCGGCGATCTGCTCGAGAACCTCGATGGTGACAGACTCGACCTCGGTCGGCTCGGTGGCACTCATGGCTGGTCGACTCACTTCACGATCGGCCGGATGGCCGGGACCGACCCGGTGATCACATTGGTGGTCACACCCGGCTTGGGCAGCGCGACACCGATCAGAGAGTCGCGGGTGACGATTTCGGTCAGCTGGTCCTCGCTCCAGCCGTCGGTGCCCTCCGGGCGCATCGGCATCACCATGTAACGGTGCTTCTGGTTGGAGTCGGCAACCCGCACCTCGACGTCCTCGGGTAGTTGTAGACCGAACTCGGCGAGCACCGGCCGCGGCCAGCGCACGATCCGGCGCCGGTAGTTCGGCGTGCGGTACCACTCCGGGGAGTTGCCCAGGATGGGGCGCGGGTAGCAGGAGCACAACGCACAGACGATCACGTTGTGAACATCGGGGGTGTTCTCGAGGACTTTGAAGGCATAGAAGTCGCTCGGTGTTCCGAAGCCGGTGGGATCGAGCCAGTCCACCCCGACTTCCTTGCTGGCCGCGAGCGCGTCGGCCAACACCAGCTTCTTGAACTCGGGGTCCACCCAGGCTTTGGCGACCAGCCGGGCGGCCGGTGTCGGGCCGATCTGCTCGCCGTACTCGGTCATAAGACGGTGCTGCTCAGCGGTGAACAGACCCTTCTCGATGCACAGTTCGCGCAGCGCTATCTCGAGTACCTCGAAGTCGGTGATCTCGTCGACCATGGGCTTAACGGTGTTCGCGTGATCGTGATCGTGATCGTGCCCGTGATCGGACATGGTGTTCCTCTCGGATCAGCCGGCGGCCTGCAGCCAGCGTTCGGGGATCTCGGTCTGCAGGGTGTCGCCCTCGGGCCCGTAATAGGTGTCCCACAGTGCGGACTGCTTGAACCGCACGACATAGAACCACTCCGGCGTGACATCCTCGCGGCCCCAGGCCTCGTCCTCCGGGGCCGGACTCTCATACGCCACCTCGGCGATCACGCCTTCGGCCCCGCGCACGTATTCCGGTGTGCGGGTGTAGAACATCGCGGGCATTTCGCGCACCTTGACCCGATCGCCGACCGCGAAGGCGGCCTTGCCGGCCTGCCCGGCATACATCGCGGGATCACCCTTACCGAGTGCCTCGATATGAACGCCGTTGCGTTTGACCTTCGAGCCGTCACCTTCGAACTTGGGTTGCGCCTCCGGCAGCCGCCCCTTGAGACCGCCGGCGTAGCGGCCCTGCACCTCGGCCAGCCGATCGGTCAGCTCAGCCCAGGTGATGTAGTGCTTCTCAACGAGGACCTTGCCCACCGACCAGAGCCAGCGCGCGTAGTAGGGCAGACCCAGATACATCGAAAGCCCTATATCGACGTCGGCAAGTCTGCGCCGCTCCTCGGAGACCCAGATGCCCGTCCACCCGATGACCTCGCACAGAACGTAGGTCATCATCTCCCACTGCTCTTCCTCCTTGTTGAGGAAGGGCTCGGACACGTTGAACTGGCCGCCCTGATCCTGGCTGCACTTCTGGTACGCCCAGTAATGCTGGGAGGTCATCACGTTCGGCATCGGCCACTCCGGGACTTCCGGGAACGTCGCCTTCAGACGAGACACCAAAGCCAGCTGCTTCTCCCGCTCCGCGGCAGTTGCCATGAGCTCTCCCTCAACGGATCGGCGATAACTGGACCATTCCGATGTTATGCGGTTCTGCCGACGTCTGGATCAAATCGCCGGACGTGTTTCGGCCGGTCGACGGATGCCCGGCAATATGCGCGCTTGATCGCATAATGTTGCCTAGGCTTCGAGCATCCGAATACCGAGAGGCGAGCACGTGCTGGCAAACGATCACCGCGTCGGGCGCATCGGAGCGTTGGCGATCGCACTGGGCATCGGCTCGGCGGTGGCAGTCGGGCTGGCGGCAACCGCCTCGGCCGATACCAGCGACGCCGAGTCACCGCAGACCGCCGCGACATCGGGCCGTGCCGAATCCGCAAAGCCGGCCGGCCGGCGGACGGCGACGGCGTCGCCCGCACGGGCGTCGAGCGACCAGCCGGCCGCCGCGAAGAGCACCTCCCCGGCCGCATCCGCGGCGGCACCCCGCCGCCAGATCCGTGCTTCAGTATCCAACGCTTCAGTATCCAACGCTTCAGTATCCAACGGAGTGGCGCAGGCGCCGGCAGCGCCGTTGGTGGCCGCGACGTATACGGCGAATCCGTCGGCGTCGTCGATCGCGGCGGTATCCACCCCGAGTCCCACGACAGCCCCGCAACCGGTCAACATTCTGCGGATGTTCGTCGGCGACGGCACCGCCGACAACCCGAACGCAGGCATCCTGTTCGGCAACGGCTACTCCTACACGGCCTACGCCGGAGCCTGCACCACCGGTGCGTGTAACGGCGGCAATGCCGGGCTGATCGGCAACGGCGGCGACGGTTTCGCCGGTGGTAACGGCGGATCAGGCGGGTTGTTCTTCGGCAACGGCGGAGTCGGCGGCGCCGGCGTGGACGCGGTGATCGAGAATGGCGGGAACGGCGGGAACGGCGGTGACGCGGGCATGCTGTCTCTGTTCGGCACCGGCGGAATCGGCGGCACCGGGGGGACCGGGGCCGTCGGCGGCCGCACCGGTCAGTCGGGCTCTGCCGGACGGTCCGGCATCTTTGCCCGACCCGTCTTCGGCGTACCTCCGGCGAATCTCACGAGCGAAGCCGCGACCGGGCTGGTGTGGCCCGCGCCCATCGCCCTGGACCTGTTCCTCAACCTCGGCGCGGTGCTCGGACTCCAGTCCGGCTACGTGGCGATGTTCGCCCGCGACGGGCAGGTTGTGCACGCGACGACAGCCGGTTACGCCGACATCGCGACGCGCACGCCCATGGGACTCGATACACAGTTCCGCATCGCGTCGATGACGAAGCCCGTGACCGCGGTCGCGGCGATGATCCTCGTGGAAGAGGGCCGGCTGAGCCTCGACGATCCGGTATCGCGCTACATTCCCGCCGCCGCAGACCTTCGCATCGCGGACGGGGCGACCGGCACCGTTGCACTCGATGAACCGCTGACGGTGCGGGACCTACTGGAATTCTCGTCGGGGATCGGCGGCGGCGGCGACCTCTACTCAGGCTCAGGCTCTCTCGAGGTGCGCGTCGACCGGCTCATGACCGTGCCCCTCTTCGAACAGCCCGGCACCCAGTGGCGGTACGGGTATTCCGCCGATGTGCTCGCCCGCGTGGTCGAGGTCGCCAGCGGCGAGTCCTTCGGGGATTTCGTCGTGGACAGAATCCTCGAGCCACTCGGCATGGCGTCGACGGCGTTCCTCACCGCCGATTCCCCGCGCGACCGCCTCGCCACGATGTACACCCAGGATGCGGGCGGCCGCCTCGTCACCGTCGATCAACCGCGCGGCGACTCACTGGACTGGACGCCCGGCGGCAGCGGGCTCGTCTCGACCGCTGGCGACTACATGCGCTTCGCGCTGATGCTCTGGAATGACGGGACGTATCAGGGGACGCAGATCCTCAAACCCGAGACCGTCGCTCTGATGACACGCCCCGCCGTGCAATCGGGGGTACTGGCCGACGAGGGTATCGACGGCCTCGGCTGGGGGCTCGGCATGGCGGTCGTGGTCGACAGCGACGCCACCTCAACGTTTGACCGCACCGGCGACTTCTGGTGGTCGGGCACCTACGGTACGACGTTCTTCGTCAGTCCCTCGACCGGCCTGGTCGGCATCGTGATGAGCCAGAATCAGACGGGCCCCTACAGCCCGATCCCCTACGCGGTCTATCTCGCGCAGGGGCTGGCATTCCTGGGGCTGTGATCGGCGCAGCGGTTCACCGCCCCCTCGTGAAGGAACCATGAACCGCATACGGACACTGCTGGGCGTGGACTACCCGGTGGTCCAAGCACCCATGACCTATATCGCCCGCGCCGAACTCGCCGCGGCGGTATCGCGGGGCGGTGGCCTGGGCATGATCGAGACCCTCACCGACGAGGGACGCGCCGATCTGTTTCGCGTCCGCGAACTCACCGACAAGCCGGTTGCGGCGAACCTGATGATTCAGGGATGGAAGAAGGATCCGTCGATCGTCGATCATCTCGTTGAAGCCCGGGTGAGGCATGTCTTCACTTCTGCCGGCGACCCGGCACTGTTCACCGCGCGCCTGCATGACGCGGGCATGACCGTCGTCCACGTCGTCGGATCACTCAAGGGTGCGCACAAGGCAGCCGACGCCGGCGTCGACGCTCTCGTCGTCGAAGGGGTGGAGGGCGGCGGATTCAAGTCCGCACTGGGCGCATCCACCATGGTGCTGCTCCCCCTGGTCGCCGAATCCGTCGACCTGCCGATCATCGCGGCGGGAGGAATCTGCGACGCACGGTCGGCGGCGGCAGCCCTCACACTTGGCGCTGAGGGCATTCAGATGGGCACCCGCATGCTGGCCAGCCTTGAGGCGGGCGTGCACGGCAACTTCAAGGACGCCATCCTGGCGGCCGGCGACGACGGGACCATCATGCTCGATCTTCCGGGTAATCCGACGATGCGGGTACTGCGGACCGGACTGGCCGCCCGGATCGGTGACGGCGGCCAGGACACGCCGCTTCTGCGTGACATCACCGACCTCTACTTCGACGGTGACATGGAGGCCAGCGTGGCCAACACCGGCCAGGTCTCCGCACGCATCACCGAGGTCCTACCGGCGGCGGTGATCGTCGAACGAACCTGGTGTGAGATCGAGAAGGTATTGGCGGCGGCCCGGGCTCGGCTGGGCGGGACGGGCTGAGATTCACCGGGATCGCCGACCGGACAAGCAGACCGGTTAATTGTTTGATGGGGGCGCTTGC
>JBFYOQ010000061.1:0-16324 GCA_041303735.1 Mycobacterium sp. | reverse complement strand
GATCATCTCCTGCCACTGTTCGGCGGGGATCTCCCAGGCCCGGCCCCAGCTCATCACCCCGGCATTGGCCACCACGACGTCGAGTCGGCCGAACTGTTCGATGGCGCTGGCGGTCACGCGCCGCTGGCCGGCCAGATCTCGGACGTCGACCCGGTCGGCATAGATCTTGGCACCCTCGCCCTCCACCAGCCGGACCGTCTCGGCCAGATCCTCCGGCGTGGCGGGCGGATACCCGATGTGTGCACCGACCGGAGCGCAGGCGTCGATGGCGACGATGGTGGCACCGGCGCGGGCCAGTCGGACGCAGTGCGCCCGGCCCTGCCCGCGGGCCGCCCCGGTGATGTAGGCGACCCGGCCCTCCATTGGCCGGTCTATGGACGTCATACGGAAACCCCCTTCGGCGCCGGAACCGCGGTGGCGAATGAGTAGTCCGACAGCGGCGAGGATCGGCTGAATCTCCTTGAAGCGGTGATGGTTTCGGGCCGGTAGTAGACGGTCTGGCCCAGCGAGTTGACGAAGTAGGTGCGCAGTCCCGGATTGCACTCGGTGAGGTAGAGCCGGATCGCCTTGCCCTGCCGGTTCAGTTTGTCGGTGTGCTCGGCGAAGGCCGCCGGTGTCACCTCGGCGACCTCGGCACCGCGGCGGCGGGTTTCGGTGATGACACGCACCGCATGGATGCACACCGTCTCCAGGTAATCGAACCAGGCGAACCCGACGAAGCCCTGCGGGCCGACGAGTTCCCACCGGTTGGGCATCCCGGGGTAGGCACTGCCTGCGTAGCTGGCCAGACCATGGGTGCGGTACTGCACCGCCAAGTCCAGCCCGTCGCGGCCGATGATGGTGCCGGGCCGATACGTCTCCGGGTCGGTCCACAGCTCATAGCCGGTGGCCGCGACGATGAGGTCGGCGGGATGCTCCACGCCGTCGGTGGTGCGCACCCCAGTGGGCGTGATCCGCTCGATCGGGGTGGTGATCAGATCGGTATTGGGCCGGTTGAAGATGGGCAGGAACGCACTGGAGATCACCGGACGCTTGGCCAGGATTCCGTAGCGGGGCAGCAGCTTGGCACGGGTCGCCCTGTCCTGCACTGTTCTACGCAACAGACCGCGGTAGAGCAGCCGGCTGTAGGCGTCATAAAGCGGCATCAGCCGGACGAGGAGCCGATCGGGCAGCCGCCACCACAGATGCACCAGCGGACCGACCAGCAGCAGATCCATCATCGTCCGTCCGGCGACGTCGAACGCCGCCAGTACACCGGGCACCCTCAGCAGGCGGCGCAGTCGGGGGCCGATGTCGAAGTCGACCTTCGGCAACACCCATGCCGGGGTGCGCTGGTAGACGTCCAGACTGCCGGCGATCGGGGCCAGCGCGCCGGCGATCTGTACGCCGGAGGAGCCGGTGCCGATCAGCGCGACCCGCTTTCCGCGGACGTCGTAGCTGTCGTCCCAGTCGTTGGGGCGCATCACCGCGCCGCCGAAGTCGTCGATGCCGGCGATCGGGATGTCCGGTTTGGCGTTGACGTAGCCGCCCACGGCGCTGATGAGGAACCGCGCGGTGACGGTGCGGCCGTCGGCGATCTCCAGTCGCCACACTGCGCGCGCGTCATCCCACACCTGGCGTACAACCTCCGCCCCCGTCTGCAGATAGCGGTGCACCCCGACCTGTTCGGCCACCGTGCGGAGGTAGGCCTGGATCTCCGCGCCGGGGGCGAAAAGCCGCGACCAGTCCGTGTCGCGGGCAAACGGGAACTGATACCACAGCGACGGGATATCGACGGCCAGTCCCGGGTAGTGATTGTCGCGCCATGTGCCGCCGACGTCGTCGGCCCTCTCCAGGATCACGAAGTCGTCGATGCCCTGTTTCTGCAGCAGATACGCGGCGGTGATGCCACCCGGCCCGGCGCCGATGACCGCCACCTCGTGGATGTGTTCGCTGTCGTCGGTCACACCGCCACCGTAGGCGACGAACAGCCCCGCGAGGGTGCGTGTCGGTACATAAGCTCACCGTCAGCGCGGACACGGTGTGCACGCTCGTAGGATCGGGTGCTGTGCAATCCCCCTGGGGTGATGAGGTCGTCGACGGCCACTACGGCGGTCATCGCGGCCTGGTGTTCGCCCGACGGCCCCGCACCTTCGCCGAGTTGCTCACCGGCGTCGAGCGCTGGCGCGATCGCACATTCCTGGTGCAGGGCGAACGCCGGATCAGCACCGGTGAGTTCTTCGCCGCGGTCGCACAGGCGCGAGAGCGTCTGCGGGCCCTCGGGCTCCACCCCGGCGATCGGGTCATGCTGCTGGGCCACAACAGCCCCGACTGGGTGCTGGGGCTCTGGGCTGCATGGTCGCTAGGGGCCGTGCCGGTGCTGGGCAACCGCTGGTGGAGCGTTCCCGAGGCGACGCACTCACTGGACCTGACGGCTCCGCGCGTGGTCATCACCGATGCCGCCGAGTTGGTCACCGGCGGCACTGAGATCCTCGAATTCGCCGCGCTGTCGAGTTGTTTCCGTGGTGCGGTGATCGACCGTCCGGAGGTTCCCGGGCCCGCCAGCGAAGAGGACCCCGCGTTCATCCTGTTCACCTCCGGCAGCACCGGCATGCCCAAAGCGGTGGAACTGCCATTCCGCGCGCTGGTCGCCAACCAGCAGAACGTGCTGGCGCGGGCACGCCAGTTGCCGCACCTGATTGCCGCGGACGGACCCCAGCCGGTGACGCTGCTGTCCACGCCGATCTTTCACATCGGCGCCTTCGCCACGCTGATCACCCAGACTCTCATCGGCGGGCGGGTGATCTTCAACGTCGGGCGGTTCGATCCGGCGCAGGTGCTCGCGCTCATCGAAAGCGAACGAGTTCAGCGCTGGGGTGCGGTGCCGACGATGGCGGCCCGCCTGCTCGAGCACCCCGATTTCGACTCCCACGACCTGTCCAGCCTGCGGGCGTTCCCACTCGGAGGCGCCCCCGTACCGCCGGCCCTGCTGGAACGTCTCGCCCGGCGGATTCCGCAACTACAGGGCCGCGGCCTAGCCAACACCTGGGGCATGAGCGAGGGTGCCGGATTCTTCACCCTGGCGATCGGTCCCGACCTGGAGCGCTTCCCGAAGACCGTCGGCAGGGCGTTCCCCACCGTCGAGTTGAAGATCGTCGAGCCCAGCCGGGACGGGACCGACGAGGGCGCCGGGGAGATCCTGGTGCGCTCCCCCACGCTGATGCTGGGTTACCTCGGAATCGAGGACGGCACAATTGATTCCGATGGCTGGCTGCACACCGGAGACCTCGGCCATATCAACGGCGACGGCTACCTGTTCATCGACGGACGCAGCAAGGACATGGTGATCCGCGGCGGGGAGAACATCGCCTGCCCGCATGTGGAGGCGGCGCTCATGCGCCATCACGATGTGATCGACGCCGCCGTCATCGGGCTGCCGCATCCAGACCTCGGCGAGGAACTCGCCGCCGTGGTGGTACACCGCGACGGCCGCGCGCCCACCGAGGAGGAATTGGCCGGGCACATGGCCGGCGAGGTGGCCTACTTCGCCGTGCCGACCCGCTGGATCATCCGCACCGAGCCGCTACCGACGGTCGGCACCGAGAAGGTCGACAAACGAGCACTGGCGGCCGAATTCCGCTAGCGGCGGGCGAATTCCGGTGCACGTTCTGCCCGGATGCCGACACCGATGAAGCGGGCCGGGATCGCCGACAGCCACGGCAGCCGGCGCAGCACTGCGACGAACGCCGCGGGCGGTTGGGCGTCGCGACCCGCCATGACCGGCCGCACCAGGATGCGGTGCATCGCCCGCTGCAGTCCCTGGGTCAGCGCGGCCGGCGGCAGCCGACGGCGCCGTACAGCGGCCAGGTCGCGGTCGGTGACTCTGCGCCGGCGCAGTGGCTCGGCCAGCAGCGTAGCCGCGCCGACGGCGTCCTGGACGGCGACGTTGATGCCCACCCCACCCATCGGCGACATTGCGTGGGCGGCGTCGCCGATGCACAGCAGACCGGACGTATGCCACTTCCGCAGCCGATTAAGCCGGACGTCGAGCAGCTTCACGTCATCCCAGGATTGCAGCGCGCTGACATCACCCTCGGGAACGAGGCCGGCGATCTCCCGGATGAACACATCCAAACCGCGGGCACGCAGCCGCTGATCGCTGCCCTTGGGGATGAGGAAGGCGATCTGGAAGTAACCCTCCCGCGGGATCAGGATGGCCAGCCGGCCCGGCGCTGTCCGCGGGATCAGACTGTAGGTGGCGTCGGCGTCGCGCGGCAGCCGCAACCACCACACGTCGAACGGCACCGGCCACTCCTTCACCGCCAGACCGGACTGGCTGCGCACCGTGGAGGTGCGGCCGTCGCAGGCGACGGTGAGATCCGCCCGTAGTTCGCCGTCGCCGTCCGGCGACGTGTACCGCACGCCGGTGACACAGTCGCCCTCGCGTAGCAGCCCGGTGACTTCGTGTCGCATCCGCAACGTGAACGTCGGTTCGGCCCGGGCGGCCTCGGCGAGCAGGTTGAGCAGATCCCACTGCGGCACCATCGCGATATAGGGGTGTGGCTGGTTCAGTCGGCGGAAGTCGACCAACGGCAGTTCCCGGATGCCATCGAAGATATCGATGTGTTCGACCCTGCTCTGGGGAACCGCGGCGAAGGAGTCCCACAGTCCGAGCTCATCGAGCAGCCGCAGCGTGCTGGGGTGAACGGTGTCACCACGGAAGTCGCGAAGGAAGTCGGCGTGCTTCTCCAGCAGGGTGACCTCGACGCCGGCTCTGGCCAACAGCAGACCCAGCACCATTCCCGCGGGCCCACCGCCGACGATCGCGCACGTCGTCGTCTCCGGCATCGCTCAACCCTACTTTCCATCACGGTTTTTCCCGACGAGCATCCGATCGGTGCATTCCGGCCAACCGGACCTGCGGCTGCGCTTAGATTCGAGGAGTCCACGAAGGAGGCGATGTGCGACGGGTTCTAGCGGCGCTGCTGGGCACGCTGATGGTGCCGGCGACTCTGGCGGTGGCTCCGGTCGCCAACGCGGGGCTGACGCTGGGCCATTACAGCGCCTACGTCGACGGCCGCTACGACTTCCACACCTGGCTCTGGTCGATCAGTTCCTGCAACCCGCCGGAACTTGCCACCCAGTGCGCCATCGTGTCGGCCAATCCGATGCCCATCGCCAAGGCCTACCAGTGGTACAGCCGGGCGATCCTCGACAACGGGACCTACACCCTGACCGTCGACGTACCGGACGGGCTGCGGTGCGGGGACGTCTACTACGGGCCGATCATCCCGACCCGCGATGTGTACACCTTCGACGCGGTGACGCTGACCGGCAAGCTGGACTCCACCTTCGACGTCGGTTGTAACAACGCGCCGGGCGGCACCTTCACCTACCCCTTCAAACTGGTGCGCTTCTAGCCGTTCACTGGTGGCCGAGCGCGGGGCCGAACTGGCTCAGGATGTCGTTGGTGCGCCAAGAGATCAGCGCGACGAACACCGCCAGCAGTCCGAGACTGAAACTCACCTGGATCAGGGTGCGCCGTGACTGCGGCGGGTAGACGTACGCGGCGGCCACCGCAGCGCCGGTGATCAGACCGCCGATATGGCCCTGCCAACTGATGCCCGGGATGGTGAAGGTCATCACCAGGTTGATGACGATCAGGCCGACGAGCCAGCGCACGTCGAGGTTGAGTCGCCTGGACGCCACCAGGGTGGCGCCGAACAACCCGAAGATCGCACCGGAGGCACCCGCGGTGGCCGCGCTCAGCGGCGAGAAGAGATACACCACCACCGAACCGCCCAGGGCGCTCAGTCCGTAGAGGCCGGCGAACCGGGCCTTGCCCAGGTTCTCCTCCAGGGGAGGACCGAGCACGTAGAGCGCGTACATGTTGAACAGGATGTGCAGGATCCCGTAGTGCATGAAGGCCGATGTCACCAGCCGGTAGTAGTCGCCGCCCGCGACCGTCGGCGGCCAGAGCGAGAGCTTGCTCTGCAACCCACGCGAGGCGATCTGCATGACGAAGACGGCGACGTTGACCGCGATCAACGTGTAGGTGACCACCGGTGTACCGGTGCCCTGCGCGGAGCCGTACCTGGTGCGCGCTTTCGGCATCACCGCCGCGGCCGCCTGGACGCAGTCCACGCACTGGTGTCCGACCGACGCGCCGCGCATGCATTCACCGCAGATAGGGCGGCCGCACCGGGTGCAGCCCACGTAGGTCGGGCGGTCAGGGTGCCGATAGCAGGCGGGCACCCCCTGCGGGGCCTGCGGTTGATAGGGATAACTCATAGCGGCCCCGACGATACGCGTCGCCTGTGTCAGCGCACCCCGCGCAGCAGCTGCCCCGGACGCGCGCCCGTGTCGACTCCATGGCGGCGCGTCACCACGCCGCTGACCACGGTGGCGTCGTAGCCCCGGGCTCCCTGGATCAGGCGGCGGCCTCCGGCGGGAAGGTCGTAGGCCATCTTGGGCACCCCGAGGGTCAGGGCATCCATGTCGATGACGTTGACATCGGCCTTCTTTCCCTTCGCCAGCACGCCGCGGTCGGAGAGCCCGAACAGTGTGGCGGTGTCGAGGGTTTGCTTGCGCACCACATACTCCAGGGGGAACCGCGCGCCGCGGTGGCGGTCCCGCACCCAGTGGGTGAGCATGAACGTCGGCAGCGAGGCGTCGCAGATCAGCCCGCAGTGCGCGCCGCCGTCGGAAAGCCCCGAGATCGCCGCGCGGTGCGACAGCATCTCGTGGATCGCGTCGTGGTTGCCCTCGACGTAGTTGAAGAACGGCAGCATCAGCACCGCCGTGCCGTCCGACTCCAGCATCAGGTCGTACATCGCCGCCAGCGGATCCTGGCCGCGCCGCTGCGCGATCTCCGCCACAGTGCGATCCGGCGTGGGCTCGTAGTCGGGCGGGTCGCCGATGGCATACATCGACGCCGCGCTGTGCTGGATGAAAGCGAACAGCGAATCGAACAGTGGCAGCGGCTGGGCCGGCAGGTCGGTTTCGGACAGGATGGCCGCGCGCACCGCTGGGTCGGCGAGCTTCGCGACGAGCTCACCGGGACCGAGTTCGGCCTTGAGCCTGCGGAAGGTCGGGCGGTGGGTGAAGGCGTGATAGCCCTCGAAGCCGAACAGCATGCCGAACGGACGTGCGGCGAACTGCGGGTGGATGCGGATCCCGTCGTCGAACGCGGCTCCGGCGATATCGAGCTGTTTGCGCCACAGATCGGGCGCGGACTGGGTCTGCACCATCGCGAACGACACCGGCCGGTCGATCTCGGCCGCCAGCCGGACCATCCAGTCCATCTCCCGCATCGGTCCGTCGACGTTCTCCCCGGCGGTGCCGTCCGGCGCCACCTCGAACACCGCCTGCCCGCCGGCGGCCATCGCCCGGCCGAGTGCGAACAGTTCGTCCTCGGCGGCGTAGGTCCCCGGTACCGGTTCGCCGTCGATGGCCCGGTGCGCCTCGGTGCGCGACGTGGAAAACCCCAGCGCGCCGGCCTCTACCGCCTCCTGCACGATGCGCGCCATCAGCGCGATATCGTCGGCGGTAGCCGCCTCGTTGCGGGCCCCGCGCTCGCCCATGGCGTAGCCGCGTACCGCGCCGTGCGCCACCTGAGTTCCGAAATCAACTGCAAGTCTTTGCTTCTCGATGACGTCCAGGTACTCCGGGAAGCTTTCCCAACCCCAGGAGATGCCCTCCGTCAGCGCTGTGCCGGGTATGTCCTCCACACCCTCCATGAGTTCGATGAGCCACTGCTCACGCCCCGGGGCCACCGGGGCGAATCCCACCCCGCAGTTGCCGCTGACCACCGTGGTCACCCCGTGCATGCTGGACGGCTCGAGCAGCCCGTCCCAGCTGACCTGGCCGTCGTAGTGGGTGTGGATGTCGACGAATCCCGGAGTGACGATTCGGCCCGTGGCGTCGATGGTCTGGGCGGCTTCTCCAGACAGTCCGGTGTCGTCGCCGTCGCGCCGGCGCACCTCGACGATGACACCGTTGGATATCCCGATGTCGGCGCGGAATGGTTTGTCACCGGTGCCGTCGACGACGGTGCCACCGGTAATCGTCAGGTCGTACATAACGCCTCCTGGAAACCTGCCACCCCGCCTGCCGTTGACGTTAGCGTCGCTCGTCGGCCGGCGGATCCGGATGCGCTGAACGGCGTGATGTGCGGAATCGTGCGTCAAATCCGTCAATTACGCCGTGAATCGGCGGAAACGGCGGCCCAGGCGATCAAATCTATGCCCTTTGACATGCAATAACACTTATTTCGCAGCCCCATAGCCAGACAACTCGATCCGTAGTACGTTGGCGATAGGTTGGGTTCAACAGCTTCCCCAGAGTTCGCAGACGCGGGGTCGCGGCCGCGTCATCCCACAATTTCCGCGATCCAGACCCCTGGAGGCGTCGTGCTCGTTGCCAAGAACACCAGACCATTCACCGCGGCGCGCCCAACGGCCGATCGAGTGCGAGCCCGCGAGTTGGGGGCCCGGACCGTCCTGCTGGCCGTCGCCGGCGACATCGACGCCGCCACCGCCTCGGGTCTTCTCGACGACCTCGAGACACACCTACAGGGCTATCGCCAGGTGGTGCTCGATTTATCCGGGGTCGAGTTCTTCGGCGCGGCCGGCTATTCGCTCCTGAACCGATTGCACGTGCACTGCACCCGCGCGTCGATCGACTGGGTGGTGGTGACCGGAACGGAGGCTCAACGACTGCTTCGGGTCTGCGATCCGGACGGCATCTTCCCCACCGCATCCAACATCGTGTCCGCGGTGGCGGCACTGGCCCGCCGCCCGCACCGCACATCCCAGCTGGGACTGCCGAGCTAAGCGGCACCCACGCCCGCCCTGCATTGATCTCCAGCCCTACACTGAATTCACATGACGCAAGTCGGTCGGCGCTTCAACGACGTCGTGACGGGGTTCTGGTCCTTCGCCGCTCCCGCGTACGACCTGCCCTTCCTGCAACGCCTGGTCTATCAACCCGCCCAGGACGAGGTCGTCGCTGCGCTTCGTGCCCGCCAGGCGGATCGGATCGCCGATATCGCCTGCGGTACAGGAATTCTCGCCGCGCGCATCTCCGATGAGCTACACCCCGACGAGGTCTACGGGGTCGACATGTCCGACGGCATGCTCGAACAGGCCAAGGCTCGCTGTCCCGAGGTGCACTGGCGCAAGGCACCCGCCGAGCAGCTTCCCTTCGATGACGGTGCCCTCGACGCCGTCGTCTCGACGTCGGCCTTTCACTTCTTCGACCAGCCGGCGGCGATGCGGGAGTTCCATCGGGTGCTGGCTCCCGGCGGACTGGCCGCGGTGGCCACCATCAGCCCGCCGCAACCGCCACTGCTGCGGCAGTTATCCGCCGGGCTCGGCAATCCGGCCCACAACCCGTCACGTGAGGAGATGCGCACGCTGTTCACCGACGCCGGCTTTACGATCAGCGACCAGCACCGCGTACGGCGACCGCTGTGGACACGCGGCGTCTGGGACCTCATCACGCTGGGCACCAAAGGCTAGATCTACCCTGGCTTCACACCCCGCCGCCAGGAGAGGACCAGACATGGCCATCGAACTGCTCGCCCCCAGCATCGAGGTGGGGCTGGTGACCACCAACCTCGACGCGATGGTGGACTTCTACGAGGGACTACTCGGGCTGCCGCACCAGGGCGACCTCGACTTTCCCGGCGGGACCATGAAGCGCTACGCCGCAGGCAAGAACGTGCTGAAACTGGTCACCCTCGACCAGCCTCCCGCCGCCCCCGCGACCCCGGGCGGCGGCCCTGCACAGGCCGGCATCCGCTACTTCACCCTGATGGCCGCCAACCTGGGCGCGATCGCGCAGCAGATCGCCGACGCCGGCTACGAGACCCCGCAGCCGCTGGCCGAGTTCGCCCCCGTACCCGGAATGGGCTGGATGTTCGTCGCCGATCCGGACGGCAACTGGGTGGAACTCGTCGGACCCATGTGAGCCAGAAGTGAACGATGAACCCGGACTGCACGCCGGAGTCGGGGTGCTGCGCCCGCTGATCGGCACCTGGACCGGCACCGGTCGCGGCGACTACCCCACCATCGAGGCGTTCGACTACCTCGAAGAGGTGACGTTCAGTCACGTCGGCAAGCCGTTTCTGGCCTACTCGCAACGCACCCGCTCACCGGCGGGCGCCCCCATGCACGCCGAGACCGGCTACCTGCGGGTGCCTGCACCCGGGCGGATCGAGATGATGCTCGCCCATCCCACCGGCATCACCGAGATCGACGAGGGCACGGTGGTAGCCCACGATGACGGCACGATCGCGATCGAGGTTCACTCGACGACGATCGCGTTGAGTGGCACCGCCAAAGACGTCTTCGCTGTGGCCCGCGAAGTGCGCGTCAACGGCGATGAACTGAGCTACACCGTCTCGATGGCCGCCGTGGGCCATCCGTTGCAACAGCATCTGAGGGCGACATTGCGCCGCAGGCCGTGACCGCCGACTCGCACGGCCGAATCCCCATCCCCGCCGACCTCGACGCGGTCACCTCGATCGGTCCCGAGGACCACTCGGAGCTGTCCGAGGCCGCGGTACACCGCATCTGGGCCGCCGCGACGCACTGGTACGCGGCCGGGATGCAGCCGGCCATCCAACTGTGTCTGCGACTCAACGGCACAGTGGTCCTCAACCGCGCCATCGGACACGCCTGGGGCAACGGACCGGCCGACCCGCCGGACGCCGAACGCATCCCGGTGACGACCCAGACGCCGTTCTGCGTGTACTCCGCGGCCAAGGCGATCACCACCACCGTCGTTCACATGCTGGTGGAACGCGGCGAGTTCGCCCTCGACGACCGCGTGTGCGACTACCTGCCCGGCTACACCAGCCACGGCAAGCACCGCACCACGATCCGGCACGTGATGACGCACAGCGCCGGTGTGCCGTTCGCCACCGGCCCCCGGCCCGACCTCAAACGGATGAACGACAGCGACTACGCGCGCGAGAAACTCTGCGAGCTCAAGCCGATTCACCGACCCGGGCTGGTGCACATCTATCACGGCCTGACCTGGGGGCCGTTGATCCGCGAGATCGTCTCCGCGGCAACGGGACGCAACATCCGCGAGATCCTGGCCACCGAGATACTCGACCCGCTGGGCTTCCGCTGGACCAACTACGGGGTGTCAGAGTCCGACGTGGCGCTGGTGGCACCGAGTCACGTCACCGGAACGCCGCTGCCCGCTCCGGTCGCGAAGGCACTGCGCATAGCACTGGGCGGCTCAATGCAGCAGATCATCCCGTTCACCAACACGCGGGCGTTCCTCACCAGCGTGGTGCCCTCCTCGAGCACCGTCGCGAGCGCGGACGAACTGTCACGCTTCGCCGAGATCTGGCGGCGCGGTGGCGAACTCGACGGTGTCCGGGTGATGAGTCCGGGGACCCTCGGCGCCGCGACGGCCCAGTGTCGGCGACTGCGCCCCGATGTGGCCACCGGGCTGTCCCCCATCCGGTGGGGGACCGGATTCATGCTGGGTTCCAAGCGGTTCGGGCCTTTCGGGCGGAATGCTCCCGCAGCTTTCGGACATACCGGACTCACCAACGTGGCGATCTGGACCGATCCACAACGCAGCCTGTCGGTGGGGCTGGTGAGTAGCGGCAAACCCGGACCGCACCCGCAAGCGGGGCGTTACACCGCGCTCCTGGACGCCATCAACACCGGGATCGCCCCCCGGCGGCAGTGAATTGTCGTCGGCGCGCGGCACCGCTAGCGTGAACGGCATGGGTGAGTCGCTGCTGCAACAACAGCTCGACGAGGTCCGCGCGCTGCTGGCGCGGGCACGCGAGCTGTTCGGGCCGGACCCACTTCCGCCACCGCCGACGATCGCCGACGAGCCTTCCGAGTAGGTATCGCACTTACTGGCGCAACCGGTGGCCGCGCAACGCCACTTCGGCGCGGGTGAGGTCGCCGGGCTCGGGTATCTGATCCGACGGGGTGAACCCGGCGTCGATGATCTCGCCGCGGATCGCCATCACCGCCTTGAGGTGGGAGACATCGGCGGCAAGCAGCACGGCGGCGGCCAGCGTCTGCGCGTCGGCATCCAGAGCGGCCTCAGCAAGGGCAACGCTGTGCAGGTATCCGCCACGGCAGGAGCGGAACACCACCGTTCCGCTGGGGTGAACCGCATCGAAGCCGGGATCAGGCTCGGTCACGAACCGTCTCCGGTGACATCGCGAAGCAGCGCGGCGGCATCGCCGTCATGGAACTCCCATGCATCGGCGGCGGCGACAAGCTTGTCGGCGAGATCCGCATGCGCCACGGCCTGCTGCTGGTAGCACGCGCGGCGTTCGCCGAGAAGGTCCCGTCCGGCGTCGCGCAGTTCGGCGAAGATCGGTCCCAGCGATTCCAGCGATGCACGAACATCGGCGTCGGCGGATCCCGCGGCCCTCAGCTGATCAGCGGTCTCGCGGTGATCCCGGGCGGCCTGCCGCAGGTCGGCGGGCACCACGTTGATGTGATCGGCCATGGCGTTCTCCTGATCAGTCGGCCGGGGCGACCGGCGGTGCGGGCGCCGGGGTTTCCGGCGGTCGGGCGGTCTCGGTGTCGGATGCGGGGCTCTGCGGTGCCGGCGGATGCTGCCACCCTATGAACCCCGGCCGGTTCACGGTTTCGATCGGCTGAATCTGGTTGTCCAGGAGAGCTTTGCCGTTCCCGAGGGCCAGTGCGTGACGGTCGGTGAAGATACCGATGTCGCCGGCGACGAGTTCGCCGGGATCCAACGGCGCGCTGACGGGCGACCCCGGCGCGGGGATTGTGATGCCCCGCTGACTGAAGGCGTCGTCGATCGGGGTTCCGGCCGCCGCGGCGGCGATGACGCCGGCAACGTCGGGCCGATCGGGCGCGCCTTCGGCTGGGTCGGGACGATCAGGCGCGCCGTCGGCTGGGGCCGGTTGGGGGTCCTCGGCCGGATCGCCGGCATCGTCGGCAGGGGGATCGGGCTCGCCGGTGCCGTCGGTTTCACCGCCCGCGCGTTGCGCGGCGAGACCGGCCAGATTCGACAGAGGCGCCAGCGGAGACAGGCCGCCCAGAGACGGTATCGCCGGGGCGGGCGCGCCACCGAAGGACGGCATGGCGGTCGGTGGCGCACCGGCCGGGGCCGACGGCGGCGGACCGACAGCCTCGCCGGAGCCGCCGTAGAGACCGTCCCCGAAACCGGCGTCGAGGCCGCCGTCGAGGCCGCCGTCGAGACCCAAGTCGACCGGCAGCGCGGGCGGGTTGGCCAGTGGCTGTTGATACGGCGGCGGGTCGCCGACGGTCGCCGGCGCGGGCGGTGACGCGGCGACCACGGGGGCTGGGCCGCTCGGGGGAGCGTCCGGTGCGGCGGAGGTCGCATACAACGACGCCAGGGCGGCCGCCAGTGCGGCCTTGGAGGTGTCGTCGAGGTGCGCCTCTTCGACGACGGCGCGAATGTCGTGCAACTTGTCGAGGAGGTAGCGCTGGAACTCCCGGGCCCCGGTCGGGGTGTCGAGGTCGGTGCGGGTGGCGATGGCCGCCTCGATCTCCTGCTGCAGTGCCCGCAGGGAGGCCTCCCCCGCGACATGCGCGGCACGTGCGTTGAGCACCGCGGTGACGACCTGGAGATCGACGTTGGCGGTTACCGAGTTCTGCCGGGCCAGTGCCGTCTCGGCGCGGCGGATGGCCTCGGCCGCCGCGCCGGCCGGCTGGTCCGGCGCGGGTGGTGTCGGCCCCTCGAGCGGAAACACAGCGGCGACGGTATCCACGACACATCACCAGCACAATTCACCGCTGTGCAGTACCCCGGTACCGCTCGGAAAGCTGCTGCAGTGCAATCGTTTTAGCGGTGGCGGCAGCTTCGGCATCGGTCACGATGTCACTGACTTCACGGTTGCGCTCCACCAGGAAGGCACCGAACTCCCTGGATGCGGCGGCGCCGTCGGTGTTCCTGCCGGCAACCGCTGCGTCGATAGCGGACGCTACCGCGTCGATGCGGCGCACGCCGTCCTGTGCGTCTCGATGCGCGCCGTGCAGAACGCTGGCGAGTTCGTCGTCTGCGGCGGCGAGTTCGCCGTCCCGGGCAGCCAGTGCGGCGCGCACAGCATTCAGCGCGTCGCCGCTGCCGCTCATCATGATTGGTGAGGTTACAACGGTCGCCGGATCGCCACCGCCGGTCCCAGCGGACTGATCCGTACGGTCGACCCCGAGTACGGCGCTTCGATCACCAGGTTGTTGCCGATAGCCATTTGAACGTGTCCGGTGTGCGGGAAGACCAGATCGCCCGGGCGGACATGTGCGCGCGGGACCGCAACACCGTCGGTGATCTGCTCGTAGGTGGTACGCCGGACCGGCACCCCCGCCTGGGCATAGGCCCACTTCACCAGGCCGGAGCAGTCGAAGCGATTGGGTCCGGTGGCGCCCCATACATACGGGCATCCCAGCCGGGTCAGTGCGGCGCGCACCGCGGCGTCCGCCCGTGCGTTTCGCCGTCTCCCCGGTGGCGGTCGCAACCCGTAGCGCAGCGCGAGTAGCGCGACTCTGCGGCGGTGAGCACGGCGGCGAGCCGCCAGGACATGGCGCCGCTGGTTCCGCAACCGGATGACGCGGCGCTGCAGTAGTTCCCTGGCGGCGATCGGGTTGTCTGCGAGGGCGTTGTCGGCGAGGGCGTTGTCGGCCCGGGCAGCGGCCAGCACGGCGGCCGTGCCACGCCCGCCGTCGGCGTGGTCGCGGCGAGCGTCATCCAGGAGCCGCACCAGAGCGGTGTCGGCCCGACCGGCTTGGGCGCCCTGCACCTGATGCGCGGCGGCTGCCTCGCGGTACGCCGCCGACAACTCCCCGGTGGACGCGATCGGACGGATATCGACGACGGCCGACGTCAGCGTGGGCGGGTAGACGGGTTGTGAGAACAGGGCGTGCGCCCTCGCCAGCAGATCGAGTTCGCCACTCACCGGCCCGCCTCGACGAAAGCGCGGACCCGCGGTAGGGCACCCGGCGGGATCACCCCACGGTTGCGGATATTCCACAGCTCTTCGGCACCCACGCCGACCATGGCGGCGATCACCGCCTCCGGCAACTGCGACTGGCCGCAGGCACGGTCGAACCTGGCGCCGATGGCGGCGGGCAGGCGCGCGAGTAGGCCGGTCCGGACATCCTCCAGTTCGGCGAGGTACCCCATCAGCCGGGGCGCTGACTGTGCTCCGGCGTTGACCGCCACCCGCCACGAGTTGGCGGCCAGCATCTCGGCTTTGACGCACTGGGCGACCACGGTGTGAATATACGTCTCGTATTCGTTTGACGTCTCCGCTGGTAGACGCGCTATCAGTGAATGAAGCGATTCCAGGTGCGCCTCGGCGTGCGCCTCGAGGACCTCGGCGTCGTTGTGCCGGCTCACCGACGGCGCGGGGGGCTGGCCGGCCCCCGGGTCCGGCTGGACGCTGCTGAGGATGTCGGCGAGTTCGGCGTCGGGATCGCCCGCCACCATCAGCCGCGCATAGGTGCCCGGGGGTAGCCCGAGCCCGTTCTCGACCTTGTGAACTGTACCTTTGTGCGGTTTACGGGCACCGCGCTCCAAGTAGCTCAGGCCCATGATGCTGACTCCGGTGGCGGTCGCGAGATCAGCGAGCGACCAGTCACGGGCCTCCCGAAGTGCCCGGATCGCCGCGCCGGCCTGCTCGCGGCTCACCGTGGGGCTCCAGCCATAGCCGGAGCGTACACAGCGATCTCGCTTTATACGTTTCTGTGTACGTTTGTGTTGCCGATTCGCGCCGCTGTGTATACGCTTTCGTAGTCGAATCAATAGACGTGTCGAATCCCTAGACGTAAGGAGACTGCGATGGACGACCGCCCATGCTCGAACGACCCGGATCTGTGGTTCGGCTACGCCGACGACGACGCCAGTGACGGGGCCGCCAAGGCCCGCGTCTACGAACAGTCCGCCACCAAGGCCCGGACCATCTGCCTTCGCCGCTGCCCGCTGGCGCACCAGCGCGCATGCGCCGGCAGGGCGGTCGAGGCCGGCGAGGAGTACGGGGTGTGGGCCGGCATCAAGCTGCCCGGCGGGCAGTACCGCAAGCGCCATCAGCTCGCGCGGGCCCATGACGTGTTGCGGAACATCGCCGACGGCGTGGTCAACCCGCGGGAACTTCCGGAAAGCGTCGAACTGCTCTCCCGCGGCGAGGACATCGCGGCCCAGCAGAGCACCGTCGTCCATCTGCCCTGGGGGGTACGGGTGTCGGCCGCGTGATCGGTGAGTACTGCGGCGAAACCGCGATCAGGAGTAGGACACTTGAGACATGCGGATCGTGGTGGCATTGGCGGTTGCGGCACTCGTCGCGCTGATCGCGGCGCTGGTCACCGGA
>JBFYOQ010000060.1:0-3316 GCA_041303735.1 Mycobacterium sp. | reverse complement strand
GTCGTGGATGTCGCGGGTGTTCACCATCCGCCGCATCCACCGCCGCGCCGGCTCCTCGACCCAGCGGAACAGCGCAATAGCGGCCAGCACTGCGACGGCGATGAGTCCGACCACCACGATCTTGGCCACCGACTTGGGCATCACGATGGTGTATTGAGCCACCGCCCAGTTCCAGATCGTGTGCACCGGCTCGTGAATCATGTAGAGACTGAATGAGATCTGGCCGCCGTAGACCATCGGCCGGGTGGACAGGATCGCCGGCAGGGTGCCGGATCCGATCGAGAGCGCCACCACCAGCGGCATGAACAACACCCCCATCAGCGCACCGGAGTCCACCATGCCGGATACCGGATTCGCGTCGTAGTAATACAGCCCGCCGGCAATCGCGACGACCAGAAGCACTGAGAGATACCCGGCGGCTCGGCGCCCCCGCTCACCGATGCGCAGCCGGCGCACCGCGGCGCACGCCAGCACGCCGGCGGTGAACTGGGCGAGAATCCGGGGCAGCCAGCTCCACGGTGTGTAGAGCACTCCGCTGGCCAGCAGCAGCATCGTGGGCGGCAGCGCTGCGAGGAAGGCCAGCCAGAACAGGGTGCGGGCCCGCGACGCCCGAGCGACCCGGAACACGACCAGTGCCAGAACCCCGAACAGCAGGTAGGCCAGCCATTCCGCACTGATCGACCAGGCCGGACCGTCGAAGCTGGTGCCATCGAAGAACGGCGAGAACCACAGTTGGACCATGAACAACTGCCGCAGATAGCTGATCGCGGTGAGCTTGTCCGCATCCGGGGACGGCACCGTGCCGACGTGCAGTGTCACGATGATCCACAACGCGGCCAAGTGCATGGTGACCAGGTAGACCGGCCACACCCGGGACAGCCGCAGCCACAGGAAGTGCAACGTTGCCCGGGCCGACCAGGACGGCCCCATCCGATCGAGATAGTTCCAGGTCAGGACGAACCCGCTGAGGATGAAGAACAGGTCCACACCCTGGGCACCGGCGTCGAGCAGCGGAGCCAGGTCGTCACGCAAGCGTGGCGAGGCCTCCCAGAGCAGCGGCCGGAAATGGAAGAGCACCACCCACAACGCGGCCACGATGCGCAGACCGGTCAGCGCTGTGATCTCTCCGGTTCGCACGGCACTCATTCTCGGGGTCGACAGGGCGCCCCAAACGTTGCGACACTCCAGCCCCAACCCTCGGCCGGCCTGTTAATCCCTAGAGAACGTCGGTGATCTCGTTCTTGAGCGCCTCGGCCTGAGTGCCGAACACCGCCTGCACACTGGTGCCGACCTCGATCACACCCATCGCTCCGAGTGCTTTGAGCCGCGCGGCGTCCACCTTGGAGGTATCGGCCACCTCCATGCGCAGCCGGGTGATGCAGGCGTCGACGTTGACAAGGTTCTCCCGGCCGCCGAAGGCGGCGATGAGCTGCTCTGCCTTGCTGTCGGCTATGACCGCCGTGGCCGCCGTGGCACCGACCGGGATCGCGGTGGCCGAGTCGGGGCCCGCGCTGAGGTTTGCGCTCTCTTCGGCCTCGAACTCGCCCTCTGGTTCACGGCCCGGGGTGCGCATGTTCCACTTCGTGATCGCGAAGCGGAACAACACGTAGTAGATGACGAAGAACACCAGTCCCATCACGATGAGCAGCGGGACGTTCTTCGCCGCCGGCGCGGTGCCGTAGAGCAGTAGGTCCATCAGCCCGGCGGAGAACGAGAAGCCGAGGTGTATGTCGAGGGCGTAGGCGATCGCGAGTGAGGCACCCGTCAGGAGCGCGTGGATGACGTAGAGCGGGAACGCCACGAACATGAAGGCGAACTCCAGCGGTTCGGTGACCCCGGTGAGGAACGCCGTGAGACCGGCCGCCGACAGGATGCCGAACGCCACCTTGCGCTGGCGCTTGTTGGCGACGTGAATCATGGCCAGCGCGGCGGCCGGCAGCCCGAACATCAGGATCGGGTAGAAGCCGGCGGTCAGGTGGCCGCCGGTCGGGTCGCCGGCGGTGAACCGCGGCAATTCACCGGTCACGACCGTGCCGTCGGGTTTGGTGTAGCTGCCGTAGAGGAACCAGATATAGGAGTTCAGGATGTGGTGCAGCCCGATGGGAATCAGCATGCGGTTGGCGAATCCGTAGACGAACGCCCCCAACGCTCCGGCGCCGCCGATGAACCGGCCCAACCCGGTCAGTCCGGCGTCGAACAGCGGATAGAAGTAACTCATCGCGAATGCCACAAACAGGATCGCCAACGACACCGCGATCGGCACGAACCGCCGTCCGCCGAAGAAGCCGAGGTACGGCGGCAACTGGATGGTGTGGTACCGATCGAAGAGGACGGCGGTGATGAGACCCACCACGATTCCGCCCAGCACGCTGTAGTTGATCAGTGCTTGATTACCGGCCTTGTCGACGACACCCTCGAGCACGAACGGCGACATCGTCTTGAACACGGCCTGCATCACCAGGTAGCCCACGACCGCAGCCAGGGCGGTGGATCCGTCGGCTTTGCGGGCGAAGCCGATCGCCACACCGACGGCGAACAGCAGTGGCAGATTGTCGAACAGGGCCCCGCCGGCGGCGCTCATCGCCTGGAAGAACGGGCCTATCACCGGGGCTTTGATCCGGCCCAGCAGGTCGTCCTGGCCCAGGCGCAACAGGATTCCGGCCGCCGGCAGCACGGCGATGGGCAGCATGAGGCTCTTGCCGAGGCGTTGCAACTGCGCGAATCCCGGAATGTTGAGGCCCGACTTCGCCTGCGCCCCTGTGGTTTTGCTCGTATCACTCATGTCCGGCCGGCCTTCCTCTGATTCGCTGCAGGGGAAGCTTAGACCAGAATCACCCGACGTGAGAGGCGGTTTTGGCCCCCAAACTCAGCCCGGTCTCTATTCTTCTCGTACACAGGAGACGAAGGAGTCCCCCTTGAGCACAACACCCGTCCTGGCCCCCGTCGAAGGCCGTGCGCTGCCCCTCTCCGAGGTTCCCGACCCGGTGTTCTCCCAGGGCATGGTGGGCCACGGCGCCGCGGTGGACCCGCCGCGGCAGGTGGTCGACGCGGTCGCGCCGGTCAGCGGCAAGATCCTCAAACTGCTTCCGCACGCCTATGTGATCATGACCGCCGACAACGTGGGCGTCCTGGTGCATCTCGGCCTGGACACCGTCACCCTCTCCGGCGCCGGGTTCACCGCGCACGTCGCCCAGGGCGACACCGTCACCGCCGGCCAGAAGGTCATCACCTACGACGTGCCGGCGATCGTCGCCGCGGGTTTGAGTCCGGTCGTTCCGGTGGTGGTGATGGACGAGCGTGATCCGTCCAACGTCGC
>JBFYOQ010000059.1:0-5026 GCA_041303735.1 Mycobacterium sp. | reverse complement strand
CGGCTCTGATCGACATCGGTTTCGAGGTCCACGACAGCGCCGGCACCTACTTCCTGTGCGCGGATCCGCGCCCGCTGGGCTTCACCGACAGCACCGCCTTCTGCGAGCAACTGCCGCACACCACCGGAGTCGCGGCGATACCGATGTCGGCGTTCTGCGACCCCGCCGGCGCGCCGCAGACCTGGAACCACCTGGTGCGCTTCGCTTTCTGCAAACGCGAGGAGACCCTTGACGAGGCGGTCAGACGGCTGCGGGCGCTGGCCCGTCCCTAGCCCTTGTTGACCTTGAGCACCTGCTTGCGCAGACCGTCGGTGGCGGTCTCCATCGCGCCCTTGATGGTGCGTTTGAGCAGGAAACCCGGGATCGGGATGGACGGATCCACCCGCAACTCGAAGCGAACCTTGGTCTTGCCGCCCGCCGGGGTCAGGGTGTACGTCGCGTCCTGGGCCTTCAACTGTCCGGATTTGATCAGCGTCCAGCCCGCGGTGTTCTCACCCCAGCTGTACTGAACTTCCATCTCGTCGGTGAGACCGGCTGCCTTGACCTTCATCTTGACCCGCTTGGGCCGGCCGTCGTCGTAGGTGTCGAGGATCTCCGCACTCTGATACTGCGGCGACCACGACGGGGCCGAACCCACGTCGGCGATGACGTCGAGGATCTGCTCCGGTGTCGCCTCGATGACCACTTCACGGGAATCGTTGACTGCCATGATCCGACCCTAACCAGCGGCGGTCGGGCTACGGAACGGTTTGCCGATAGGCGGTGACCACAGGTCGCAGTTCCTCCGGCGTGGCGCCGTGCAGAATCACCGCGTCGGCTCCGTAGTCGAATTCCCGGCGGATCCGATCGACGCACTGTTGCGCCGACCCGGTGGCGGCCGGCTCCAGCCATTCGTCGGGGATCAAGGTCGCGATGTGCTCGATCTGGGTGGCTGTGGCCTTCTGGTCAATGCCGCCGCCGATCGAGGTCACCACCTCGTCGGCCCGGAACCGTTGCAGCACAGCGGGATCCCAGTCGTTGGTGCTGACCATCAGATCGCCGTAGCCCTGCAGGTAGGTGGCCAGCCGGGCGACGGTCTTCTTGAGCCGCGCTTCTTCGGGCAGGTGATCCCCGACGGTAGCGAAACACGACCACACCCGGACGGTGTCAGGGTCGCGGCCGGCCGCTTCGGCGGCATCCTTGACGGTGCGCACGCAGCGCGTGAGGGTCTGCGGCGTGAAGTAGGTGTGCAGGATGACGTCGTCGTACAGCCGACCGCCCAGCGCCAGGGTCTTGGGACCGAAGGCGACCAGCGCCAGCCGGATGTCCTCGTTGAAGGCGGGGTCGAGCACCAGGATCGGGTACTTCCCCATCGGCCCGTCGTGGTTGAAGATCACCTCGCCGTGCCACAGCCGGCGCATCATCTGCGCGAAGTCCTCCATCTGCGCCGTGGTGACGGCGGGAATTCCGTAGGCGGCGTAGATAGCGCCGATTCCCCGGCCGATGCCGAGGGTGAACCGCCCGCCGGAGAGCCGGTGCATGGTGGTGGCCCAGGAGCCGGTGATCAGCGGGTGGCGGGTGTTGGGGTTGGTGGCCGCCGTTGCGATCTGCATGCGGTCGGTGACCGCACACGCGGCGCCGACCAGTGAGGCCGCCTCCTTGACGTTCCAGCGTTCGGAGATGAACGCGGTGCCGAACCCGAGTTGCTCACCCTGGCGGGCTTCGTCCATCAGCGTCGACGGACCCTCCCCGCCGGCACCGGCCAGTAGGTAGTAGCCCAGTTCGTCGAGTGTGCGCACGGTCCCTCAGATCTCGTACTCGGTCAGCAGCCGCTTGCTGATGATGGTCTTCTGGATCTCGCTGGTGCCTTCCCCGATGAGCAGGAACGGGGCGTCGCGCATCAGCCGCTCGATCTCGTACTCGGTGGAATAGCCGTAGCCACCATGGATGCGGAAGCTGGCCTGGGTGACCTCCGCGCAGTACTCGCTGGCGAGATATTTGGCCATCCCGGCCTCGAGGTCGTTGCGCTGGCCGGAGTCCTTGAGACGGGCGGCGTTGACCATCATCAGATGCGCCGCTTCGACTTTCGTCGCCATCTCGGCGAGTGAGAAGGCGATCGCCTGGTGCTGCGCGATCGGCTTGCCGAAGGTCCAGCGCTGCTGGGCGTAGCGCACCGCGAGTTCGAACGCGCGGATGCCCACCCCGCAGGCCCGGGCGGCGACGTTCACCCGGCCGACCTCGATGCCGTCCATCATCTGGGCGAAACCGTGTCCGGGGGCCTCGCCGAGGATGTCGGTGCCGTGGGCGACGTAGCCGTCAAAGAGCAACTCGGTGGTGTCGATGCCCTTGTAGCCGAGCTTGTCGATCTTGCCGGGGATCGTCAGCCCGGGCACGACTTCGCCGAAGCCGCCGGGCTTTTCGATCAAAAAGGCAGTCAGGTTGCGATGCGGGGTGTCGGCCCCCTCCTCGGTGCGGACCAGGGCGGCCACCAGGGTGGAACTGGCGCCGTTGGTGAGCCACATCTTGGCGCCGTCAATGACGTACGTGCCGTCGGCACCGCGGACCGCTTTCGTGCGGATCGCCGCGACGTCGGAGCCCGCGCCGGGCTCGGACATCGAGAACGCACCGCGCACCTCGCCGGTGGCCATCCGCGGCAGGAAGTGCTGCTTCTGCGCTTCGGTGCCGTGCTGGCGGATCATGTAGGCGACGATGAAGTGGGTGTTGATCACCCCGGAGACGCTCATCCACCCGCGGGCGAGTTCCTCCACGCACAGCGCGTAGGTCAGCAGCGATTCCCCCAGCCCGCCGTACTCGACCGGGATCATCAGACCGAACAGGCCCATCTCACGCATCTGGTCGACGATCGCCTGCGGGTAGGTGTCGGAGTGTTCGAGTTCGGAGGCGACCGGGATGATCTCCTTGTCGACGAATCGCCTCACCGTGGCGAGGATCTCGGTCTGGAACTCCGTCAGGCCGAGGGTCGCTGCGAGGCGCGTCACTGGCGCGCCATCAGATGTGCCGCCCGCCGGTGACTTCCAGGACGGTGCCAGTCATGTACGACGAGAGATCGCTGGCGAGGAACAGCGCAACGCCGGCCACCTCGTCAGGCTCACCGGCGCGGCCCATCGGCACCTCGGCGAGTTTCGCGTCCCAAATGCGTTGCGGCATGGCCTCTGTCATCGCTGAGCGGATCAGACCTGGCGCGATGGCGTTGACGCGCACCCCCAGGTGGGCGAGTTCCTTGGCGGCGGCCTTGGTCAGCCCGACGATGCCGGCTTTGGCCGCGGAGTAGTTGGTTTGCCCGACGAAGCCGACCTTGCCGGAGATCGAGGACATGTTGATGATCGCACCGCTACCCTGCTCGCGCATCACCGCCGCGGCCGCGCGGGTGCCGTTCCAGGTGCCCTTGAGGTGCACCGCGATCACCTGGTCGAACTCGTCCTCGGTCATCTTGCGCATCGTGGCGTCGCGGGTGATGCCGGCGTTGTTGACCATGATGTCGAGGCGGCCGAACTGCGCCACCGCATCGGCGACGAGGGCCTCGACCTGCTCGGGGGAGGTGACGTCGCAGCGCACCGCGGCGGCCACCGAGGAATCGCCGAGTTGACGGGCGGCGGCGGCGGTGGCGTCGAGGTCCAGATCGGCGAGCACCACCCGGGCACCTTCAGCGACGAACTCCTTTGCGATGGCCAGTCCCAGGCCCTGCGCTGCGCCGGTGATCGCCGCGATCCGCCCTGCCAGCAACGCCATGGGCGTCATCGTATTTGATGACGCTATGGGTTTGATGACGCTATGGGTGTGATGAGGCCATGAGCACAGAGGCTGCGGTAAGCGAAGACGATTTCGGTGAGATCCTTGCCGCCACCCGACACTTCGTCCGCACGGTGGTCCTGCCGCGCGAGACCGAGATCGCAGAGGCGGACAAGGTTCCCGACGACCTGCGCGAGCACGCCAAGCAGATGGGTCTGTTCGGCTACGCCATCGGGCAGCAGTGGGGCGGGCTGGGCCTGGACATCGTCCAGGACGTCGAGCTGGCGATGGAACTCGGATACACCTCGCTGGCGCTTCGCTCGATGTTCGGCACCAACAACGGCATCGCCGGCCAGGTACTGGTCGGGTTCGGCACCGACGAGCAGAAGGCCCGCTGGCTGGAACCGATGGCCGCCGGGGAGGTCGTGGCGTCCTTCGCACTCACCGAACCGGGCGCGGGTTCGGATCCGACGGGGTTGCGCACCCGGGCCGTGCGGGACGGGGCGGCGTGGCTGATCACCGGAGGGAAACGGTGGATCACCAACGCCCCGGTGGCCGATCTGTTCGTGGTGTTCGCCCGCACCCGGCCCGCCGACGCCGATGGCGCCGGAATCGCGGTGTTCCTGGTGCCGGCCGATGCGCCCGGCGTCGAGGTCGGCGTCAAGGACGCCAAGATGGGTCAGGAGGGCGCGTGGACCTCCGATGTGTACTTCACCGATGTGCGCGTCGGCCCTGAGGCGCTGATCGGCGGCTACGAGGACATCGGTTACCGCGCGGCGCTGACCTCGCTGGCGCGCGGCCGCATCCACATAGCCGCGCTGGCGGTGGGATCCGCACAGCGGGCGCTGGACGAGTCGGTGGCGTTCGCGACGACCGCCACCCAGGGCGGCTCGGCGGTCGGCACCTTCCAACTGGTGCAGGCGATGCTGGCCGAACAGCAGGCCAGCGTCATGGCCGGCCGGGCACTGGTCCGCGACGCAGCCCGGATGTGGCTCACCGGTGAGGACCGCCGAATCGCACCGTCGGTGGCCAAGCTGTTCTGCACCGAGATGGCCGGCACGGTCGCCGACATCGCGGTCCAGGTGCACGGCGGCACGGGGTACATGCGGGGGGTGCCGGTCGAGCGGATCTACCGCGATGTGCGGCTGCTGCGACTGTACGAGGGCACCAGCGAGATCCAGAAGCTCATCATCGGCGGATCGCTGGTGAAGGCCAAGCAGAAGACCGAGCGCAGATGAGTTCCCGGGGTGGTGGCCAGGGCCGGGATCGAACCGGCGACCTTCCGCTTTTCAGGCGG
>JBFYOQ010000058.1:0-3714 GCA_041303735.1 Mycobacterium sp. | reverse complement strand
CGAACGGGAACGCGTCGCATCACGCAGTTCGCGGCTGCAGCGCCGCACCGCCGCCGGCGAGGCTCTGGCATCACTGCGCCGCGGCGACATCATCACGCTCACCAACGGCCGCCGGGGCGGGCTGGCGGTGGTGCTCGAGGCGGCCCGTGACAGCGACGATCCGCGTCCGCTGGTGCTCACCGAGGAGCGTTGGGCGGGAAGGATTTCCACGGCCGACTACTCCGGCGCGGTGCCTCCCGTCGGGTCCATGACGCTGCCGAAACGAATCGAGCACCGTCAGCCCAAGGTGCGCCGCGACTTGGCATCGGCGCTGCGCTCGGCTGCCGAGGGCCTGGTGATACCCACCGCGCGGGGCCGACGCCGCAACGGCGGCGCCGGGGGTGAGCAACACGACGCCGATCCCGAACTGCTCGCGCTGCGCGAGCAGATGCGCCGTCACCCCGCACACCGGATGACCGACCGCGATACCCGGGTGCGTATCGCCGAGCGCTATCTGCGGACCGAACGCGACAACGGCCAGATCCGCAACAAGGTCACCGCGGCCACCAACTCCCTGGCGCGGACGTTCGACCGGATCGTCGGACTGCTCACCGAGCGTGGGTACATCAGCACCGAGGGCACAACCCCGAAGGTCACCGACGCCGGCCGGCTGCTGGCCCGCATCTACAGCGAGAGCGACCTGCTGGTCGCCGAATGCCTGCGCGCCGGCGTCTGGAAGGGCCTGGCGCCGGCCGAACTCGCGGCGGTGCTCTCGGCGATGGTGTTCGAGACCCGCGGCGGCGATGGGCCGGCCGCCGTTCACGCCTCGGACCTGCCCAGCCCGGCGGTGCGCCGAGCGCTGGCCGAGACCCGGCGGCTGTCCGGGCAGTTGCGCGCCGACGAGCACAGCCACCGGCTGTCCCCGTCGCGAGAGCCCGATGAGGGGTTCGCGCCGGCGGTGCACCGGTGGGCGACCACCGGCGACCTGGCGGCGGCGCTGGCGGCCTCCGATGTCGCCGGCAACGGCTCGCAACTGTCCGCCGGCGACTTCGTGCGCTGGTGCCGACAGGTTCTCGACCTGCTCGACCAGGTTCGCAACGCCGCGCCGGAGTCCAGCCTGCGCACGGCGGCGAAACGCGCCATCGACGACATCCGGCGCGGCGTCGTCGCTGTTGACAGCGGGTAGGGTGGCCAAACGCTACGGTAGGGAAGGGCCGCGGCCGCCACCTGTGGCGAGCGACCGACCTACTCGACCCACCAAGGAGTGACATGAGCGGACCGCAGGGATCTGACCCCAACCCCTGGCAGGGTTCCGATCAGCCCGCGACCGGTTCCGAGCAGACCCCGGCGTGGCAGCCGCCGGCCGGTGAGCAACCCGCCTGGCAGCCGCCCGCCTACCCGCAGCAGGGGCAGTACCCGCAGTACGGCCAGCCGCCGCCACCCGGATATCCCCCCACCCAGCCATACGGCGCGCCCGGCGAGTACGGGACACCCGGGTACGGCCAACCCGGTCCTTACGGGCAGCCCGGTCCCTACGGGGTGCCTCCGGGGGCGCCGCAGTACGGCCAGTACCCCGGTCAATACCCCCAGCCGGGACAGCCCGGCCAGTACCCGCAATACCCCCAGCCGGGTGCGGCGGAGGCCTCGAAGAAGTCGATGCGGACCATCGGTGGACTGCTCGGCGCACTGGCCGCGTTGGCAGTGGCGGCGGTGTTGATCCTGGGCTTCTGGACGCCCGGGTTCTTCGTCACCACCAAGCTCGACGTCAACAAGGCCCAGGCGGGCGTGCAACAGATCCTCACCGACGAGTCGAACGGCTACGGCGCGAAGAACGTCGAGGACGTCAAGTGCAACAACGGCGCCAACCCGACGGTCAAGAAGGGTGACACCTTCAACTGCGAGGTGAGCATCGACGGCACCAAACGTCAGGTGACGGTGACCTTCCAGGACGACAAGGGCACCTACGAGGTCGGCCGGCCCAAGTAGGCGTCAGCCGCTCACATTCCCGCGGCGGTCAGTCGGCGGTGGACCTCAGCGGCGAGATCGACGCTGGACAGTGCTCTCGGTGAGGTCTTGATCTCCATCGGGGTGTCCAACTCGTCGTGGTTGATGTAGCGAGCGGCGAGCAGGGCCTCGATCGGCGAACGACCGTAGACACGTGCCACCAGGATGGCGGTTTCCGCCCTGGGGCGGGTCTTGCCCTGCAGCCAATTGCACACGGATAAGCGGCCTACCCCGACCTGCTGGGCGATCAGGGACTGGGACACGTCTCCCGCAATCCGGCGGAGATATTCGGGCCACGTCTCAGCGGAAGTTGCCGCGGCATTCACGTCATTCTCCCCCCGGTGCGCGCTCGTCGACATCAGAACTATGTAGTAAATGACGTGAAGTTGCAATCACCTGAAATGGCATGGTCGGCCATACATTTGTATGTCACAGACAGTTGTATAAATCACCATGCGGCTATCTATCGCAGTAGACAGTTGTTCCGGCGCAGGCGTTTTCGGCTGCGGTATCGGATTGGCTAAAGCGCGTCGAGCGCCTTCTGCAACCGCGCCACCGATGAGGTGAGACCGTAGGTTTTCGCCAGCTCTGCCACCCGTGCGGGGTCGGCGGCGCTGCGCGGCAACCGATCGTCGCCGGTGTAGATCTCCACCGGAGCATCGCGCGCCACCCGCACCACCGGGCCCGCCGCCTCGATGTAGTCCGACGCGGACAGCAGCTTGGCCCGGAAAGCCTTGGGCAGCGCGGACGTCGGATCGTCCGCGGCGGCCAGGATGTTCGCCAGCGAGCCGTACTGCGACAGCATGGTCGCAGCGGTCTTCTCGCCGACGCCCGGCACCCCGGGCAACCCGTCGGACGGGTCACCGCGCAGCAGTGCCAGCTCCGCGTACGCCTCGCCGGCGCGAGTCAGCGGCACGCGGTAGCGCTCGGCCACCTCGGCCGGGCCGAACATCACCGCATTCGACAACCCGCGGCCCAGATACAGCACCCGCACCGACACGGGTTCGTCGGCCACGAGCTGCAGCAGGTCGCGGTCGCCGCTGACCACCACCACCGGGTCGCGGCGCTCGCGAGAGGCCAGCGTGCCCAGCACATCGTCGGCCTCGAACCCGACCGCACCCGCGGTGGCGATCCCGTACGCGTCGAGGATCTCCAGGATCATGTCCACCTGCGGACTCAGGTCGTCGGGCACCTCCTCGATGTCCACCTCGCCGTCGATCTCATCGACTTCGGCGACCACCCGATGGGCTTTGTAGGAACCGATCAGATCCACCCGCCACTGCGGCCGCCAGTCCAGGTCCAGGCAGACCACCAGCCGCCCCGGCCGCGCTCGGGTGACGAGCGTGGCGATGCTGTCGATGAAGCCCCGCGCCGCATTGACCGGACGTCCGTCCGGGGCGGTGATGGAGGCCGGCACACCGAAGTAGGAGCGGAACCACATGCTGGCGCCGTCGAGTAGCAACACCGGAGCGGACATAAGGCTCCACGCTAACCTGACGGGCGTGAGCGCCGGACGGTTCAGCAGCGAGGTCTACGCCCGTCGGCTGGCGGCCGCGGCCTCTGGCGCGGCTGCCGCCGGGCTGGACGGTCTGGTGATCACGCCGGGTTATGACCTGCGGTACCTGATCGGCTCGCGGGCGCAGACGTTCGAGCGGCTCACCGCGTTGGTGATCCCGGCCGGGGGCACGGCGACACTGGTGGTGCCGCGACTGGAACTGGCGGCATTGCGGG
>JBFYOQ010000057.1:0-6979 GCA_041303735.1 Mycobacterium sp. | reverse complement strand
CGTTTATCGCCAGGCGCACCCGATCTGATCCGGTAAGCGCGTCGATCGACGGCCCCCAGGCGAAGTCCCCCGGATGCTGTTTGCGGATCGTGTCAATGAGCAGCAGCGCCGTGCCGACCGGCCGGTATGCCTGCCGATCGGTGATGGCTAACCGAACGGCCGGGATGCTTTGTCCGGGAAATTTGGCGGCCGTCTCGGCGACCGGCACGGTGACGGCCTGGAAGGCGATGCCGGGCAGGGCAAGCGCGTTCATCGTCGCGGCCACCGCCGCCGCATCCAGCCACGGCGCCCCGATCTGCTCGAAGGGCCGGTCGGTGCCGCGGCCCTCCGAGAGGTTGGTGCCCTCGAAGTACACCGTGCCGGGGTAGCTCGTCACGGCCGCCAGCGATCGCAGGTTGGGTGAGGGGTTCACCCAGGGCAGACCCGTCTGGTCGAACCACTGCCCGCGGCGCCACCCCTGCGCCGGAACAACGGTCAGGTCCGCGCCGATACCCTGCTGCCGGTTGAACAGCGTGGCCAGCTCGCCGACCGTCATGCCGTGCCGCGCGGGGATGGGGTACATGCCGATGAACGAGGCGAAGGCCGGGTCCAGCAGGGCGCCTTCCACGATGTCGCCGCCGATCGGATTCGGCCGGTCAAGAACGACGAACGGGATACCCTCGCTCGCCGCGGCCTGCATCGACAGCGCCATGGTCGACACGTAGGTCCAGGTTCGTCCGCCGACCTCCTGAAGGTCATAAACCAGGACGTCCACATCCTTGAGCATTTCGGGAGTCGGGCGGTGCCCTTGCGCCCCGTAGAGCGAGTAGACCGGCACGCCGGTCTTCGCGTCGACACCATCACCGACCGTGACACCCGCCTCGGCGGTGCCGCGGATACCGTGTTCCGGGGCCAGCAGGGCCACCAGTGTCAGGTCGTCGCTCTGGGCGATGAGATCGATGTCCGAGGTGCCTGAGCGGTCGATGCCGGTGTTGTTGGTGATGAGGCCGACCCGTTTGCCGCGTAAGGCAGCCGGCACGTCATCGAGGAAGACCTCGATGCCCGGACGCACGCCTGCCGCAGCCGGAGACGCCGACACCGGTGTCGGCGCGCCGCACAACAGCATGACGCACGCCAGGAAGGCGCTCAGCGTCAGCCGGTGGCCGGACCGTGCGACGAGCATCCGCGCACTATATCGGACAAAAGCAAATGGCCCCCGGAGCGTCCACCGAGGACCATTTTCGCTGGTAGCGGGGACAGGATTTGAACCTGAAATGTCGGAGCGGTGAGTTGAATTCCGGTGTAGCACAACAGTGTTCATGCAAGGAGTAGTGCATGCTTTCGCTTATTTCTAGGTCGTCGTGTCAATTCCGAAACGCCCTACTGCAAACGCCCCACGCGGACCGTTCACGGGCGCCGGTCCGCAATGGGTGTACGTGCCCCCCACCGTCCGGATCCGACTAGGATCGCCACCCGTGACGCGCAACGATTCCCCCGACGGTCCTGACGGCGACCATCCCGACGACGACTCCGGTGCTGACGAGACCCAATACGCCAACTACGGCGGCGCTGGCACTGCGGCATACAGCGAGTCCCACGACCAGTCTCCGGCTCTCCAGTCGAGAGCGTGGTACCACAATCCAGCCGCCCTGGTCGGCCTCGGCGTGCTCACCGTCGCCGTGCTGGCACTGTTCATCTACGCGGTCGTCGATCTCACCACGGCCGAGAAATCCCGTCCGGCAGTCACCACGGTGACCTCGACCGCGGCCCTGCCGTCGCCCACCGCGGAGCCGCCCGCCGCCACCACATCGGTGCCGACCACTGAAGTGACCACAGTTCCGCAGCAGACGATCGTCGAGCAGCCCGCACCCACCACCGTGCTCAGCCCCGCGGCGCCGACCGTCACCGAGACGATCGAGCGCCGGTTCCCGAGACTGCCGCATCGGGTGCAGCCCCCGACGCTGTATGAACCGCTACCCGGTCAGTAGGCCCGATTCACAATCCGTTGGTCGCGCCTGTGCGCGGATCAGCCTGCCGTCGCCCGGTTGTAGGCGACTGTGCCCCGCTTAACCGTCTGCACCACCCGGATGTCCTTGATGGCGTCGGGGCCGGCGGTGAGCGGATTCCGGTCCAGAATGACAAGATCAGCGATTTTGCCGACGGTGAGCGTCCCCTTGATGGCCTCTTCCCGATAGATGTAGGCGGCGTTGCGGGTGAACCCGAGTAGCGCGGTGTAGGGGTCCAGGCGTTCCTGCGGGGCCAGCACCTGGCCGCTCAGGGTGGTGCGGGTGACGGCGGTTCCGATGGCTTCCATGATATTCGGTGAGGCTGAGGGGCAGTCGCAGTGAATCGTGGTCGTGACGCCGAGTTTCACCGCCGATGCCAGAGGCGATTCCATCGAGGCGCGCTCGGGTCCGAGCAGTTTCATCTGCTCGTCGCCGTAGAGCATCAGGTGCGGGGGCATCATGGAGGCTCCGATACCCAATCTCTGATATGCCGCAAGCTGATCCGGTCGGACGAAGTAGGAATGCGCGATTCCGGTGCGCCGGTCTGCGGCATGGCCGTGGGCGGCGGTGGCCTTCTCGATGGCGGCGAGGCTGAGGTCGATCCCGGCATCTCCGTTGCTGTAAGCGAAGAGTTGGATGTCGTGGGCGTAGGCGTAGTCGATCCACTTCTCGACCACCGCCTGCCCCAACAGGATTCCTTTCCAGCCGTCAGGGAATCCCGTCGTGTCCAGATAGGGCTGGGTGAAGGCCGCGAGCCGCAATTGGGGGGCTGCGTCCGTGGCGACCTGGTATCCGGGGATCTTGAGTCCGCGGTCGCCGTGGCTGTAGGCGCCCCAGGTCCAGTCGGCGTCGGAAACGATCCTCCCCGAAGCGTCATCGGATACCGACGGCAGTCCGATGACGTCGACGGCGATCGCACCCCGATCAAAGGCGGCGCGCAGGTTGGCGATTTCACCCGGCAGAAGCTGATAACTCTGCACGGTGGTGTAGCCCTGTTCGACCAGCAGTGCCTCAGCAGCCTGGAACGTCTCGATGGCCTGTTCCTGGGAATAGGAGCCGACGGCAGTCGCCTGCGCGGTAAGAAACGGGGTGAATGCCAGTTCCCCGGTGAGCGTGCCGGTGGCCGGATCCTTGACGATCTCGCCGGGCTGGGGCACCGGTGTCGAAGGTGTGAGCCCCAGCTTGGCAATACCTGCGCTGTTGAGTTGTCCGGTGAGGGTGGACAGGGTGCTGATCAGGACGGGGGTGTCGGGGAAGGCCGCGTCGAGGTCGCCCAGGGTCAGTGGTCCGTCTGAGAGCAGTGCCGCGTAGTAGCCGTATCCGACGACCCAGCCGTTGAACGGGGTGGCGGCTTTGAGTAATGCCACGACGTCGGCTTTGTCGCGTGGGGGCTTAACGCTGAAATAGCCGAGGTTGACGCCCAATGTCTGCTCGGCGAGGAGAGCGAAATGCCCCCAGGTGTCGATGAAACCGGGCAGCAGGCTGCGGCCCGCCAGATCGATCTGGGTCGGATTGCCTACCGCTGCGACAGCGCCGTCGCGGCTGCCGACGTAAGCGATCGTGCCGTCCCGGACGGCGACGGCATCGACGTACTGGGCGGTATCGCCCTCCATCGTGATGATTGTTCCGCCGTGGTAGACGAGAGCTGGGGAACCGGCATCAGCCTGAGCCCCTGCCGTCACCGGCAGCCCCGCGGCCGCGCCGACGGCCACCACGCCCGAACGTAGGAAATCTCGCCTGTCGATCCCGCCGTAAATTGCGCCTCGCACACGGCTAAGCGATACCACATGCTCTGGCCGCCCGATAGACACACTCAGATCCGTCTACCGCCACCCGCCGCCCTGCGGCAGGAGACCGTGCTCGGCCCACAGGTACAGCGCCGACTGGGTGCTGAAGCCGCACTCGAGCCGCTCGACCCGCCCGTCGCCATCGGCGAGCATGTAGGCGTAGGTCTTCACGTGGGTACCGAGGCCCGGGGCGGTCGCGTCGATCGGCGCGGGCAACAGTGCGCGCGGGATCCAGGTATGCGAATCGCGGCCGGCGACCAGGAGGCCCTCGAGGCCCAGCAGGTGCAGACCCTGCCGGTAGCGATCCAGCTGCACCTCACTGCGCTCTGCGATACCGAGAAGGAGACGGTGGGCGCTGACGACGGCGAAGATCAGGCAGATCATGGCCATCGCCCCGTAGATGATCCGCTCGGACCCGCCCGCCGGATCCGTCCCCGCTACCAGCGTTGCCCGCAGGCTGGCGAATCCGACAACCACCAGGGCGGCGAGCCACAGCGCGGGAATCCACACCAGATAGGTGCGCCGCACCTGCAATCGCGAGTCCTCCGGTCGGGGGCTCCCCGGATCCAGCAGCGCTTGTGCGCGCACCGGCAGTTCGGCCGCGCTCACCTGGATGAGCAGCCTCGGCTCGGGCACCTCGATCGTCTCCTTCCGCGCACCGTCGGCGCGAACGCGGCGCATGCGCCGCTATTCGGCAGGGACGATGCGCGCCCGCGGCCCTGGAAGTGTAAAAAAACCATCCCGTCGCCGGGTACCGGGATTCCGCGGCCATTTTTGTCGGACCACAGTGCAAGGCTGTTGTTATGACGTCAACCGCGATCGTCGACTCCCCGGGTACCGGGTGCCCGGGTGCGACGAGTCCGTCGGAGCGGTTGGAGGAGCTGTTCGAGAAGCTGGCGGAGTTGACCGGTCAGCGCAATGCGATCGACGGACGCATCGTGGAGGTGGTGGCCGAGATCGACCGCGACGAGCTGTGGGGCGCCACCGGGGCGCGGTCGGTGGCCGCACTGGTGGCGTGGAAGACCGGTTCGTCGACGGTCAACGCCAAGGCGATCGCGAACATCGCCCAAAGACGCGACTCCTTCCCCCGTTGTACCGAGGCGATGCGGGAAGGCCGGCTCTCGTTGGATCAGGTCGGCGTAATCGCGTCGCGCGCAGCCGATGGGTCCGACGGGCACTACGCGGAGTTGGCCGCGGTGGCCACCGTCGGCCAGCTTCGTACCGCACTGGCGATGGAGCCACGCCCCGATCCGGGCCCTCGTCCCGACCCACAGTCCTCGATCACCAAGACCTCCGATGGCCAGTTCGACTTCTGGCGGATCGCCCTGCCGCATGACGAGTCGGCGACTTTCGAGGCGGCGCTGCAATCGCATCGCGATGCGCTGATGGCCGAGTGGAAACACGACCGGGAGACCAGCGACGGCACCGGCGATGAGATTCCCCCGATGCCGACGAGCGTGGATGGGTTCCTGCGGTTGATCGAGACCGGCTGGGACGTTGAGGCCCAGCGCCGCCCGCACGGCCAGCGCACCACCGTGGTGGTCCACCTCGACCTCGCCGCGCGAATCGGGGCGCTGCATTTGGGGCCGCTGCTGTCGGACGCCGAGCGGCAGTACCTGACCTGCGACGCCACCTGTGAAGTCTGGTTCGAACGCGACGGCGAGGTGATCGGCGCCGGCCGGTCAACTCGTACGATCAGCCGCCGGTTGCGCCGCGCCCTGGAACACCGTCACCGCAGTTGCGCGGTACCCGGCTGCGGTGCCACCCGCGGGCTACACGCCCACCACATCCGGCACTGGGAGGACGGCGGCCCCACCGAACTGTCCAACCTGGTTCTTCTGTGCCCGTATCACCACCGGTTGCATCACCGCGGCGTCATCACCATCACCGGACCCGCCGAGCGGCTGCGCATCACCGACAACGACGGCCAACTACTGCACCCCGGATCACTGGCCCGACCTCCCAGCGGCCCGCCGCCGGCCGTCCCGCCGTGCCCCGGACCTACCGGCGAACGTGCCGACTGGTGGTGGTACACCCCGTTTCAACCGCAAGCGCCACCATCGAACAATTAGCCGGTTGCGCGACCGCGGCGCGGATGGCCAGCGCGCCTTGAATTCTCGGCGGCTTCATGAGCGGCGATGGTCCTCAGTCCGGTTGTCCGTAGACAGCCACGACGACCGAGCGATCCAGACTGTTCTCTGACCACACCCCGATGGCTGTATTGCGGCAGTCGGCCATGATCGCGTACGACTGCGGGTCGTAGAACCACTGGTTGATGACGTCGACATTGTTGATCGCGAGCGCGGGATTGATGGCGACGGTCTGCGCGACGGATCCGACGAAACCCGCGGCGGCCGCCCGGCTCTGCGGGGTTGAACCGTCGGAGCCGAGATCGCCGCCGAGCGCTCGGTTGCGCAGCACATCATTGGCGTGCCATTTCGCCGCCAGTCGCAACGCCGGATTCCACCGGAGCGTGGTCGTGCAGCCGGCCTGCTGCTGCACGGTGTAGACGTTGGCCACCACCCCGCTGTTGAGCCGATCATTGTCGGCGCTCACGGCGGGCGACATCGTCATCGACACCGTGAGCAAAACGATCACCGAAACCGCAATCCGCAGTGACGATCTCACGGCATACCCTGGACGTAGTGCACGGCTGACTGTCGCAGTTGCCAGATCAGTGCCGGGCAGAGCTCGTTGACAGCCTGGTTAATCAGGTACGCCGCCTGGTAGTCGTCGTCGTTTCCGAAGTCCGCCTTGATCGCGGCGAGACTGTCGGTGTAACGCGATCCGGCGCGCACTCGGTCGCAGATGCCGTACCCGTAGGACAACGCTGCATCGGCGTTGGGGAAGTCGTAACCCGGGCGCATTGTGACGTTGACCAGATAGGCGACGGTGTCGGCAGCGGCGGTAGCAGGGGCGACGACCCCGCATACCGCGGCGGCGCTCACGGCCGTCAATGCACCAAGGCGGACATACATGGTCAGCCCGTCACGTCGCGACCGAGAGCGACGCGGGCGATGCTCCACAACTGCACCTCGTTGGCGCCTTCGTAGATCTCCCCGACCTTACTGTCGCGCCACACCGATTCGAGGTGGTTGACCACCCCGTCTGCGGTGAGCCGGCGCACGAAGCCGTAACCGCCGTGTACCTGGATCGCATCCCGGGCGATGTCCACCGCGACGCGACTGCCGGTCACCTTCGCCATGG
>JBFYOQ010000056.1:0-5252 GCA_041303735.1 Mycobacterium sp. | reverse complement strand
CAAATCTGCGAGACCGAACACCCGCCGCATCGGCGGGAACCGGTCCTCACCTGGACAAAACTGGAGCCGCCTGGGGGAGTCGAACCCCCGACCTATTCATTACGAGTGAATCGCTCTGCCGACTGAGCTAAGGCGGCGTGCACCCGATCGGCTCGGGCGCCGAGGAATGAGCCTACCCGTCGCGACCCAGCTGCCGGCCCACGGTGGCGACCAGCGCATCCACGGCGAACCTGGGTTTCACGTTCATCGCCAGCGCATCGCGGCAGGCCAGCACCGCCTCGACGCAACGCAGCAGCTGCTCGGGGGAGGCGTGGCCGGCCAGGGCCGCAACCCGGTCGGACATGTCGGGATGGTTGGCGGTCACCGCATCGGCTCCCCCGGCCACCATCAGCGCGTCCCGGAAATACGTGGCGAGATCGATCAGTGCGCGGTCCAGCGCGTCGCGGGAGGCGCGGGTGTGGCGCGACTTCTGTCGCCTCTCGAGGTCTTTGAGGGCACCGGCGCTACCGCGTAGGGCGCCTGCCGAACCCCGTCCGGTGCCGCCGGCCCCGAGTGCGGTCAGCAGCTCCTCGGACTCCGCCTCGTCGCGGCCCAGCGTCGAGGCGCGCGCCTCCTGCTCGGCGGCGGCCACCAATTCCTCGGCCGCCGCATAGGCGCGCTTCGGTGTCGCGGCGTCACGCGGGAGGCCGAGGGCGCGAGCGCGCCGATCACGCGCCTCCGGATCCGTCGCGAGCCGGCGGGCCCGGCCGACGTGGCCACCGCTGACAGCGGCGGCCCACCGCGCATCCTCGGCGCTGATCCCATCGGTGTCGGTCAGAACCCCGGCGATGGCGTCGGCACTCGGCGTCACCAGCGCCACGTGTCGGCAACGGGACCGCAGGGTGATCGAGATGTCCTCGGGATCCACCGATGGCGCGCACAGCAGGAACACCGTCGCCGGCGGGGGCTCCTCCACCACCTTCAGCAGCGCGTTGGCCGCGCCCTCGGTCAGCCGGTCGGCGTCTTCGATCACGACGACCTGCCAATGACCTGTGCTGGGCCGCCGCGAGGCGGTGGCGACGATGGCGCGCATCTCGCCGACGCCGATCGACAACCCCTCGGGAACGACGCGCCGGACGTCGGCGTGGGTACCGGCCATGGTCGTCGTACACGCCCGACACATTCCACAGCCCGGTTCATCCTCTGAGGTGCACTGCAGGGCGGCGGCGAAGCAGAGGGCCGCCACCGACCGACCGGACCCGGGCGGACCGGTGATCAGCCAGGCGTGCGTCATCGACCCGGCCGGCTCGTCAGCGGGTGCCGCGTGAGAAGGATCACGGCGGGCAGCGGCGGCGGCGGCCAGCAGCTCCGCCTCCACCGCGGTTTGACCGACCAGCCTCCCAAAAACCCTGGACATCGTGTAACGACCCTACTTCCCGGTCGTGACACAGCAGGTCGCAGGCATCACGCACGGGTCGGATCGACCGCATGGAAACGCTACGGTGGGCAGGTGAGCAGCGCGCCGGTCAAGCGCGGGCGGATACGAGACTTCGTCCGCTGGGTGGCACGCACCCCGTGGCCGGTATTCGCGCTGGGAATGCTGCAAGCCGACGTCATTGGCGGGCTGCTGGTGCTGGGATTTCTGCGATTCGGCCTACCTCCGGCGGATCGCCTCAAACTGCAGGACCTGCCGACGACGAACCTGGCTTTCTTCATCGGATATTCGGTCACCGCGTTCACCGTGGGTGCTGTAATCAGTCTGAAGCTGATGGCGCCGGTGTTCCGCTGGCAGCGCCGTGACGCATTGCTGGTCGAGGATAATCCTGCGGACACCGAACAGGCCCGCCTGCGTGCCCTGCGGATGCCGGATTACCGCTTCGTGATCAGCATCACCATCTGGCTAGTGGGTGCGGTGGTGTTCATCGCCGCCAGCTGGTCGGTGGCCCGGGGCGCAGTGCCGATTTTGGCGGTGGCAATCCTGCTCGGTGCCATCGCCGCCGCCATCATCGGATACCTCCAGGCTGAACGGGTGCTGCGCCCCGTTGCAGTCGCCGCGCTGCGCTCCGGGCTCCCGGAGAACTTCCGCAGACCCGGTGTGGTGCTGCGGCTGGTGCTGACCTGGGTGCTCTCCACGGGAGTGCCGCTGCTCCTCATCGTGCTGTCGATCGCGGCAAGCAAGTTCTCACTGCTGGATTCCTCACCGGAGAGTCTGTTCACCCCGATCCTGTTGATGGCCATCGCCGCCCTGGTCATCGGACTGATCGGCAACATCCTCTCGGCGATGGCGATCTCCGATCCGCTGCGCCAACTGCGCTGGGCACTCGGCGAAGTCCAGCGCGGAAACTACAACGCCCACATGCAGATCTACGACGCGACGGAACTGGGCTTGCTGCAAGCCGGGTTCAACGACATGGTCCGCGAACTCAGCGAGCGCCAGCGCATGCGTGACCTGTTCGGCCGCTACGTCGGTGAGGACGTCGCGCGGCGGGCCCTGGAGCGGGGAACCGAACTCGGCGGGCAGGAACGCGATGTCGCGGTGCTGTTCATCGATCTCGTCGGCTCCACCCAACTCGCCGCCACCCGTCCGCCGGCCGAAGTGGTCGGCGTGCTCAACGAGTTCTTCCGGGTCGTCGTCGACACCGTCCAGCGGCACGGTGGTTTCGTCAACAAGTTCCAGGGTGACGCGGCGCTGTGCATCTTCGGCGCGCCGCTTGAGCACCCCGACGCATGCGGTGCCGCGCTGAGATCCTCGCGGGAGCTGCACGACGAACTCGTCTCCGTGCTCGGCCAGACCGAGTTCGGCATCGGGGTGTCGGCGGGGCGGGCCATCGCCGGACACATCGGCGCCCAGGCCCGCTTCGAGTACACCGTCATCGGCGACCCGGTCAACGAGGCGGCCCGGCTGACCGAACTGGCCAAGCTCGAACCGGGTCACGTGCTGGCCTCGGCGATCGCGGTCAGCGGGGCACTCGATGCCGAGGCGCTGTGCTGGAACGTCGGGGAGATCGTCGACCTTCGCGGCCGGACCGCGCCGACACAACTGGCGCGCCCGCTGAACCTGGCGGTGCCCACCGACCTGCCAGAGATGTCACGGTGACTCCCATGCCACAGGGACCACTGGACGCATCCACCCGGCTCGCCGCCGACCGGACCCGACTGGCACTCGAGCGAACGCTGATGGCCTGGGTCCGCACCTGCACGTCCATGATCGCCTTCGGTTTCGGGATCTACCAGTTCCTCCGGTATCTCGAGACCAACCAGTCATTACGACAACCGGTGATCAGTCCGCAGGTATTCGCGGTGTTGCTCATCGTTGCCGGGTTGACGGCGCTGGCCCTGGCATGGCTTCAACACCGCCAGGCGATGCGGGCACTGCGCGCTGAGTTCGGCGCTATGCCGTACTCGATTGCCGGGGTGATGGCGGCGTTCATCGCCGGCCTCGGCGTGATCGCGTTGGTGGGTGTGAGCCTGCGGGTCTGAGAACCGCCGCACCCAGGGGCGTCACTCTTAAGGCTTCTTGGCGGCCTTCTTGACCGCTTTGCGAGCCGGGGCCTTGCGGACGGTCTTCTTCGCGACCTTCTTGACCGGCCCGCGGGCGCGGCGGTCCGCGAGCAGTTCAGCAGCCCGGTCGTCGGTGATGCTCAGCACGTCATCACCCTTGCGCAGGCTGGCGTTGGTCTCGCCGTCGGTCACATAGGGCCCGAACCGGCCGTCCTTGATCACCATCGGCTTACCCGAGGCAGGATCGATGCCCAGTTCGCGCAATGGCGGGACGGCGACACCCTGGCGGCCGCGGCGCTTGGGTTCGGCATAGATCTTCAGCGCCTCGTCGAGGCTGATACCGAAGATCTGCTCCTCGGTCGCCAGCGAACGGGAATCGGTGCCGCGCTTGAGGTATGGGCCGTAACGGCCGTTCTGCGCGGTGATCTCCTCACTGCTGGCCGGATCCACACCAACCAACCGCGGCAATGACAACAGCCTGAGTGCGTCCTCGAGCGTCACCGTCTGCACGTCCATCGAACTGAACAGCGATCCGGTGCGCGGCTTGGGTCCGGTGGGCTTCTTGCCCTTCTTGGCGGTGACGCCGCCGTCGTCATCGGGCGGCGGGGGCAGCACCTCGGTCACGTACGGTCCGTAGCGGCCGTCGCGGGCGACGATCTCGTGGCCGCTGTCGGGATCCACGCCGAGCACGCGCCCCTCTTGCGGTGTGGCGAAAAGAGTCTCGGCCAACTCCAGGGTCAGCTCGTCGGGGGTGATCTCATCGCTGAGGTTGGCCCGCTGCGGTGTCGGCTCACCGTCATCACCGGTGACCATGCGCTCCAGATACGGACCGTTCTTGCCGACCCGCACGTACACCGGCCGGCCCTGCTCGTCATCGAACAGCACGATGGAGTTCACACCCCGGGCGTCGATCTCCTCCAGGTTGATGCCGACGAGTTTCTTCAGGCCACCGGCCCGGGCGATCGAATGCGGCACTCCGTGTTCGCCGCCGAAGTAGAAGTTGTGCAACCAGTTGGTGCGGTGCTCGTGTCCCGAGGCGATCTCGTCGAGTTCATCCTCCATGGCGGCGGTGAAGTCATAGTCCACCAACCGCGAGAAGTGCTGTTCGAGAAGTCCGGTCACGGCGAAGGCAACCCAGGACGGGACCAGCGCGCTGCCCCTCTTGTGCACGTAGCCGCGGTCCTGGATGGTCTTGATGATCGAGGAATACGTTGAGGGACGACCGATTCCGAGCTCCTCGAGCGCCTTGATCAACGACGCCTCGGTGTAGCGGGCCGGCGGGTTGGTGGCGTGCCCGTCCGGCGTCAGTGTGACGGCGTCGACACGCTGGCCCTGCCGGAGCTGCGGAAGGCGGCTCTCGGCATCATCGGCCTCGCCGCCGGCCTGCTCATCGACGGTCTCGACGTACGCCTTGAGGAAGCCCGGGAAGGTGATGGTGCGCCCACTGGAACTGAACACCACTTCGCGCCGATCCGGTTCGGTGGCTGTTCCTGATGTCGCCGGCCCAGCTGCTCCACTAATGCGCAGGCTCAGCGTGGTGCCGCGGGCATCGGCCATCTGCGAGGCCACCGTGCGCTGCCAGATCAATTCATAGAGCCGGAAGCCGTCGGCATCGAGTTCGGCGTGCAGCGCCCCCGGGGTGGCGAAGGTATCGCCGGCCGGGCGGATGGCCTCGTGCGCCTCCTGGGCGTTCTTCACCTTGCGGGTGTATTGACGCGGAGAGGGATGCACATACTCTTCGCCGTAGAGCTGGCGGGCCTGGTTGCGGGCCG
>JBFYOQ010000055.1:0-13750 GCA_041303735.1 Mycobacterium sp. | reverse complement strand
TGTTCACCGGCTGGGTGGACGTCGATCTCACCGACAAGGGTCGGGCCGAGGCCCTGCGCGCCGGGGAGTTGATCGCCGCCGGAGACCGCCAGCCCGACGTGCTCTACACCTCGCTGCTGCGCCGCGCGATCACCACCGCGAACATGGCCCTCGACCGCGCCGACCGGCACTGGATTCCGGTGCACCGCGACTGGCGGCTCAACGAACGGCACTACGGCGCCCTGCAGGGTCTGGACAAGGCCGAGACCAAGGCGAAGTACGGCGAGGACCAGTTCATGGCATGGCGGCGCAGCTACGACACACCACCGCCGCCGATCGAGCGGGCCAGCGAATTCAGCCAGGACACCGACCCCCGCTACGCCGACATCGGCGGGGGACCGCTGACCGAGTGCCTGGCCGACGTGGTGGCCCGGTTCGTGCCGTACTACGAAGACGTCATCGCTGCAGACCTCCGGGCCGGTAAGACCGTGCTGGTCGCCGCGCACGGGAACTCCCTGCGCGCGCTGGTGAAGTACCTCGACGGCATGTCCGACGACTCGGTGGTCGGGTTGAACATCCCGACCGTGATCCCGCTGCGCTACGACCTCGACGAGAATCTCAAACCGGTGCTGCCCGGCGGCACCTACCTGGACCCGGAGGCAGCCGCCGCGGGTGCGGCCGCGGTCGCCAATCAAGGCGCCAAGTAGAACGTTCGGTGAACACCTGCCGAACACCGGGGCGCGCAGCCGTGGCTTCGGTGGGTGCCAACGCATCGTGGTCACGTGAGCCCCGGCGCCTGCGTACGCTTCTGCTGTGAGTGTAGTCGCGGCGGCTGCGGTCGCCGGCACAGCCGCGGTCTCGCTGGTGGCCGGGATCGGCATCGGCGTGCTCGTCGGACGGCGGCGCAGTGAGGGCGCCTCGCGGCGGCCGGGCCATGGAGCCGGCATGACGGTCGCGCAGATGCTGCAGCGCACCGTGTCGCTTGCCCCGGTCGGAGTCGTGGTGGTCGATGCGCTGCGGGATGTCGTGGTGGCCAACGACCGCGCTGTCGAACTCGGACTGGTCCGCGAGCGGCTGCTCGATGACCGGGTATGGGCCGCCGCGCAGCGAACGCTGGCCACCGGTGAGGATGTCGAGATCGACCTGTCCGCGCCACGCGGCGCCGACACCGGCCGCCACGGTCTGTCGGTGCGCGGCCACGTCCGCCTGCTCAGTGACGACCATCCGCGCTTCGCGGTGGTCTACCTCGATGACCAGTCCGAGCAGGCCCGGATGGAGGCCAGCCGGCGCGATTTCGTGGCCAATGTCAGCCACGAACTCAAGACACCCGTCGCCGCGATGGCCGTGCTGGCCGAGGCGCTGCTGGAGTCCACCGACGACCCCGCCACCGTGGTCCGGTTCGGCCATAAGCTGCACGCCGAGTCGCAGCGGCTGGCGAGCATGGTGGCCGAGCTCATCGATCTCTCCCGGCTGCAGGGGGCTGAGCGACTTCCCCCCATGGTTCCCCTGGATGTCGATACCGTTGTGCAGGAGGCCATCTCGCGGCACAAGGTTGCCGCCGACAATGCTGATATCACCGTCCAAACCGATGCCCCGAGCGGATTCCGGGTGCTCGGTGACCAACCGCTGCTGGTGACCGCGGTGGCTAACCTCATCTCCAACGCGATCGCCTACTCGCCGGACTCCTCGGCGGTGTCGATCAGCCGCAGCCACCGCGGCGACCAGATCGAGATCGCCGTCACCGACCGCGGTATCGGCATCGCATTCGCAGATCAGCAGCGGGTTTTCGAGCGGTTCTTCCGCGTCGACAAGGCCCGCTCGCGCGCCACCGGCGGCACCGGATTGGGCCTGGCGATCGTCAAACACGTTGCGGCCAATCACAACGGCAGCATCCGGCTGTGGAGCCGCCCCGGCACCGGTTCGACCTTCACCCTGTCGATTCCGGTCTATGCCGGCGACCCCGCCGAGGTAGAGGCAGAGGAGGGCCAGTGACCCGGGTACTGATCGTCGAGGATGAGGAATCGCTGGCTGATCCGCTCGCCTTTCTGTTACGCAAGGAGGGCTTTGAGGCCGCGGTGGTGACCGACGGTCCGTCGGCGCTGGCCGAGTTCGACCGGTCCGGGGCCGACATCGTGCTACTCGACCTGATGCTGCCGGGGATGAGCGGCACCGACGTCTGCAAGCAACTGCGGGCCCGCTCCGGGGTACCGGTGATCATGGTGACCGCCCGCGACAGCGAACTGGACAAGGTGCTCGGACTGGAACTCGGCGCCGACGACTACGTCACCAAGCCGTACTCGGCGCGCGAGTTGATCGCACGCATCCGGGCGGTGCTGCGCCGCGGCGCGGAGCCCGACGAGGGCGGTGTGGGCGAGATGGTGCTGGAATCCGGGCCGGTGCGGATGGATGTCGAACGCCACGTGGTCAGTGTCGATGGACGCCCGATCGCCCTGCCGCTCAAGGAATTCGACCTCCTCGAATACCTGATGCGGAACAAGGGCCGGGTGCTGACCCGTGGCCAGCTCATCGACCGCGTGTGGGGGGCCGATTACGTGGGGGACACCAAGACGCTCGACGTGCACGTCAAGCGGCTGCGCTCCAAGATCGAGGGCGATCCCGCGAATCCGGAGCGCTTGCTGACCGTACGGGGTCTGGGCTACAAGCTGGAGGGCTGAACCGGCGTCAGTGCCCGGCTGCGCGGGTCGCCGGGTGGATGGCGATGAGCGGAAAACCGCTGCGGCGCTTGCACATCGCGGCCAGCTCGCCGTAGGCCTTCTCGCCGAGCAGTTCGGTCAGTTCGGGGGCGTAGGACTGCCAGACCGGCTTGCTGCCGACATGAGCGGCGGGGTCTCCGCTGCAGTACCAGTGCAGGTCCTCGCCGCCCTCACCCCACCCGCGCCGGTCATACTCGGTGATGACGGTCTTGAGGATCTCGCTGCCGTCGGGGCGGGTGATCCATTCCTGGGTACGCCGGATCGGCAACTGCCAGCACACATCCGGCTTCATCGTCAGTGGCTCGACGCCGAGCTTGAGCGCCTTGCTGTGCAGCGCGCAGCCGATACCGCCCTCGAACCCCGGACGGTTGAGGAATATGCACCCGCCCTTGTACTTGCGGGTGCGCAGATTCGGCTTGTCCTCGTAGGAGTCCATCTCCAGGTAGCCCTTCTTGCCCAGACCCTTCGAGCGGAACTGCCAGTCCGCATCGGTCAGTTTCTCCACCGCGGCATCCAGCCGGGTCCGGTCGGCCTTGTCGGACAGGAATGCGCCGTGTGAGCAGCATCCGTCATCGGGGCGACCCGCGACGGTGCCCTGACAGGCCGGCGTCCCGTAGACGCACGTCCAGTGCGACAGCAGCCAGGTCAGGTCTGCGGCGATCAGGTGCTCAGGGTTGGCGGGATCGTAGAACTCGACCCACTCGCGGGGGAAGTCCAGATCAACCTCGCCGGGATAGCTGTCTTTCATGGATAACAACGGTAGACGCATTAGGTTGTTGTACGTGCGATTGGGCGTGCTCGATGTGGGCAGCAACACGGTCCATCTGCTCGTGGTGGATGCGCACCGGGGCGGCCACCCCACACCGATGAGTTCGACCAAGGCCCCGCTGCGGCTCGCGGAGTCGATCGACGACTCGGGGAAGCTCACCCGGCGCGGTGCGGAGAAGCTGATCGCCACGGTCGACGAGTTCGCCAAGATCGCCGCCAGCTCGGGTTGCTCGGAGTTGATGGCATTCGCCACCTCCGCGGTGCGCGATGCCCGCAACTCCGACGAAGTTCTGGCCCGGGTGCGCGCGGAGACCGGGATGGACCTCCAGGTGCTCTCCGGCCCGGACGAGTCGCGGCTGACGTTCCTGGCCGTCCGGCGCTGGTATGGCTGGAGCGCCGGACGCATCACCAATCTCGACATCGGTGGCGGGTCGCTGGAGCTGTCCACCGGGCTCGACGAGGCTCCCGACGTGGCGATGTCCATTCCACTGGGTGCGGGGCGTCTGACCCGGGAGTGGTTGCCCGACGATCCGCCCGGCCGGCGACGGGTCGCGATGCTGCGGGACTGGCTGGACACCGAACTGGCCGATGCCGCCAAGGCGATGCTCGACGCCGGGCCCCCTGACCTCGCCGTGGGTAGCTCGAAGACTTTCCGCTCGCTGGCCCGGCTGACCGGCGCGGCACCCTCGGCCGCCGGCCCCCGGGTTAAACGCACCCTCACCGCCAACGGGTTGCGGCAACTCATCGCCTTCATCTCTAGGATGACCACGACGGACCGTGCCGAACTGGAAGGGGTGAGCGCCGAGCGGGCGCCACAAATCGTGGCCGGCGCCCTGGTGGCGGAGGCGAGTATGCGAGCGCTGTCGTTGGAGTCGGTAGACATCTGCCCATGGGCTCTGCGCGAGGGGGTCATCCTGCGCCGGCTCGACAGTGAGGCTGACGGCACCGGCGTGGCGAGAGGCGACACATGAGTTCATCTGAGGGGGAGGACCCCCAGAGCAACCGCCCCATTTCGGTGGCGGAGTTGCTGGCCCGCAACGGCAGTATCGGGGCACCCCCGGCCGGCGGGCACCGGCGCCGCCGCCGCGGCAACAGAAATGCGGTGACGGTCGCCGAGCTCACCGCCGAGATCCCCGTCATCCGCGATGACGAGCCCCCCGCCATGGCCGAGCCCGAACCAGTTGCGGATGTCAGTGCGGAGATCAGCGAGGACGCCGTCGTTGAGATCGCTCCGGTCACCGACGACGAGGCCGTTGAGGAAGCGGTCACCGACGAGCCGGTCGTTGAGGAAGCGGTCGTTGAGGAAGCGGTCGTTGACGAAGAGGCCGAGCCGGTCGTCGAGGAAGCGGTCACCGACGAGCCGGTCACCGACGAGCCGGTCGTTGAGGAAGCTGTCGTTGACGAAGTCGTCGAGGAGGCGGTCGTTGACGAAGAGGCCGTTGACGAAGTCGTCGAGGAGTCGGCCGTTGACGAGGAGGCGGTCGTCGAGGAGGCGGACGAGCCCAACGACGCACAGCCGGAACCGGACGAGGAGGCTCAGCCGACCGACGAGACGTCCGCCGATCCCGCGCATACCGACACCCCGCCGTTGGCCAGCGATCCGCTGCCGAGACGCGGCGACGGTCCCGAACGCAGCCATGACCCCCGTCCGGTACGACGTTCCGCGGGTGCTGAGCAGATGGCGTACGACCCCGTCGACGAATCGGTGAATCTGGACGACCTCGTCAGCGAGGCGGCCGGGGAGACCGAGGCATTGCGCTCCTATCTGAAAGCCTCCGGCGGAACGCTGTTCAGCGGCGGGACGGTCGCCGACGACATGGCCCGCCGCGGCGCCGGAATCGAATCAGAGCAGGCTGGCTCGCCCGCCTCAACCGTCGGTGGCGCCCAGCAACCCGGACGCCTCGCTGCGTTGCGCACAGCCGCCGTCGCCGCGATGCAGTCGGTGCTCGCGGTGGCCTTCGGCGCCGGGTTGTTCATCGGATTCGACCAGCTGTGGCGCTGGAACACCATTGTGGCTCTTGTCCTTTCGGTGTTGGTGATCCTCGGGCTGGTGGTCGCCGTGCGCATCGTCCGCAGGACTGAGGACATCGCCAGCACGCTCATCGCGGTGGCGGTCGGTGCGCTGGTGACATTGGGCCCATTGGCCCTGTTGCAGTCGTACGGCTGATCCCCGCTCGTGCGCCCAGCGATCAAGGTCGGCTTGTCCACGGCATCGGTCTACCCATTGCGCACCGAGGCAGCCTTCGCCTATGCCGCCGACCTCGGCTACGACGGCGTGGAACTGATGGTGTGGGCCGAGCCGGTCAGCCAGGACATGCGGGCGGTGGCGAAGTTGTCGCGCCGCTACAACATCCCGGTGTTGTCGGTGCACGCGCCCTGCCTGCTGATCTCGCAGCGGGTATGGGGGGCGGATCCGATCGCGAAACTGAACCGCAGCGTGCAGGCCGCCGAACGACTCGGCGCCTCGACGGTGGTGGTGCACCCGCCGTTTCGCTGGCAGCGCCGTTACGCCGAGGGGTTCACCGATCAGGTCGCATGGCTCGAGGAGCGCAGCGATGTCATGGTCGCGGTCGAGAACATGTTCCCGTTCCGCGCCGACCGGTTCTTCGGCTCCGGGCTGCCGAGCATCGAACGTATGCGCCGACGCGGTGGCCGGCCGGGCGCTGGTATCTCTGCCTTCGCCCCGTCCTACGACCCGACCGATGGCGACCACGCCCACTTCACCCTCGACCTGTCGCACACCGCCACCGCGGGAACCGATGCACTCGATATGGCCCGCCGGATGGGCCCGGGTCTGGTGCACCTGCACCTGTGCGACGGCAACGGCGCGTCGACCGACGAGCATCTGGTGCCTGGCCGCGGCACCCAACCCACCGCCGAGGTGTGTCAGATGCTGGCTGGCAGCGACTTCGCCGGACACGTCATCCTGGAGGTCACCACCTCCGATGCGTCCGGTGCGGCCGAGCGTGAGTCGCTGCTGACCGAGTCGCTACAGTTCGCGCGCACCCACCTGCTGCGATAGAAGGCCGATCTGTGACCCCACTGTTCTCCGACGCCATGGCGCTGCGTCCCATCGCCGGCCTGCCGGGCCGGTACGGGGCCAACCTCAATGAGCACTGGACGATCGGTCCGAAGGTGCACGGCGGCGTCATGGTGGCACTGTGCGCTAAAGCCGCCCGTGTGGCCTACCACGACAACGGCGGAGACCCGGCCGCCTACGCGGTCGCCGTCTCGGCCAATTTCCTGTCCGCACCGAGTCCGGGGGATGTGCTGTTGCACACACAAGTGCGCAAGCGCGGCCGGCGGATCGGCCTGGTCGACGTCGAACTGGTCCAGGGCGAACGGGCCTGCGTCCACGCGGTGGTGACCCTCGGCGAACCGGAGCACCGCAGCGGGCCGGGCGGCGAACCGCTGATGTCCAGCCACGTCGTCGCCGAACTGATGGCCCCGGAACCCCCCGCCGACGTCGTCGCCATCGGCCCGGACCACCCCGCGGCCAAGATCAACAACCTCTCTCACGGATGCCACATCCACCCCCAGATCCAGGACACGCTGATCGGGGGCAGCGCACCGGTGTTCAAGACCTGGGTACGCCCCAAAGCCGAACCGGTGGATGAGCTTTTCGCCCTCGTCTGCGGGGACATCTCACTGCCGGTCTCCTACGCCGCCGGCCGGCCGGGCTGGGCCCCCACCGTTCAGTTGACGGCCTATCTGCGCGGGCTGCCGGCCGACGGGTGGCTACGGGTGCTGTGCACCGCGACGGAAATCGGTCAGGACTGGTTCGACGAGGACCACACCGTCGTCGACAGCACCGGCCGGATCGTCGTCCAAACCCGGCAGCTGGCACTGGTACCTGGTCTGTAGGGTTTGCTGTCATGGCCAGAATCGCGATCGTCGGCGGCGGCAACATGGGTGAGGCGCTGTTGGCCGGCCTGCTCCGGGCGGGGCGCCAGATCAAGGATCTCGTCGTCGCCGAGAAGTCCGGCGAACGCGCGGGCTATCTCTCGAAGACCTATTCGGTGCGGGTCACCGACGTCGCCGACGCGGTCGAGAACGCATCGGTGGTGATCCTCGCCGTCAAACCGGGCGATATCGAGTCCGTGGTCGCCGAGATCGCCAAGGCCGCCACCAAGGCCGAGGGCAACACCGTCGAGCAGGTCCTGATCAGTGTGATCGCCGGGGTGAACACCGCCTTCTACGAATCGCGGCTGCCGGCCGGGTCGCCGGTGATCCGGGTGATGCCCAATGCGCCGGCCCTCGTGGGGGCCGGTGTCAGCGCGTTGTCGGCCGGCCGGTTCGCCACCGACGAACAGCTCGCCGATGCCGCCGCGCTGTTCCAGAGCGTGGGCGGGGTGCTCACCGTCCCCGAATCACAGCTGGACGCCGTCACCGCGGTGTCCGGCTCGGGCCCGGCGTACTTCTTCCTGTTCGTGGAGGCGCTCGTCGACGCCGCCGTGGCCTCCGGTCTGAGCCGCGCGGTGGCCACCGAATTGGTCACCCAGACCATGGCCGGTTCGGCCGCGATGCTTCTGGAGCGCCTCGACGCCGAGCGCACCGAGGCCGGCGGGGCAGCGGGCCGGCCGGACACCACCGCCGCCCAATTGCGAGCGATGGTCACCTCCCCGGGCGGCACGACCGCCGCTGGCCTGCGCGAACTGGAAGCCGCTGGATTGCGGGCTGCGGTCGCCGCAGCGGTACAGGCCGCAAAAACACGCTCTGAGCAGCTCGGAATTACATCAGAGTAATTAATAAGTTTTCCCACTGATTAACAAACACCCGTCGCAGGAACCCCATCAGCCACGCTATTGTCCTCGTGAGAGCACGGTGCGTGCCAGCGGTGGGGAAGCCGCTGGAACCCCCGTGCCTGACGGAATGGGTTGCGATGACGTCTATGAATGGGCGGGACTCCGCCGGCGGGAAGTCGGCACGTGAGGCCGGTGCGAATGACGCCCAGTCGGTGCCGCGCACTCAATTCCTCACCGTGGCGGAGGTCGCCGCGTTGATGCGAGTCTCGAAGATGACGGTCTACCGGCTCGTGCACAACGGAGAGTTGCCCGCCGTTCGGGTGGGCCGTTCGTTCCGGGTCCACGCCAAGGCCGTCCACGACCTCCTCGAGACGTCGTACTTCGACGCCGGGTAGGGCGCCGGACTGACGCCGGTTAACGCCGGCGCCCCAAGCTTGGGTAAAGTGGCCGCGTCCAGTAGCGGTAGTCCAATGGCGCTCGATGCTAGCGGTCGATGTTAGCCAAGCCGAGATAGCGGAGTCATGGGTTCAGTAATCAAGAAGCGGCGTAAGCGGATGTCCAAGAAGAAGCATCGCAAGCTGCTGCGTCGTACCCGCGTCCAGCGCAGAAAACTCGGCAAGTAACTCCTCCCGCGCGCCGTCTGCTCCGGCGCGCCGGTATCGCCGTCTGCCGATAGGCTGTTCACATGCAGTCAGGCGGTTCAGGTGCCGATGCGCCGCATTACCCCAAGGTGGTGCTGGTCACCGGAGCCTGCCGTTTCCTGGGCGGCTATCTCACCGCACGGCTTGTGCAGAACCCGCTGATCAACAAGGTCATTGCGGTGGACGCCATCGCGCCCAGCAAGGACCTGCAGCGCCGGATGGGTCGGGCGGAGTTCGTCCGCGCCGATATCCGCAACCCGTTCATCGCCAAGGTCATCCGAAACAGCGACGTCGACACCGTGGTGCACGCCGCCGCCGCGTCGTACGCCCCCCGTTCCGGGGGCGGGGCCACCCTCAAGGAACTCAACGTCATGGGTGCCATGCAACTGTTCGCCGCCTGTCAGAAGGCGCCGGCGGTGCGGCGGGTGATCCTGAAGTCGACCTCGGAGGTGTACGGCTCGCACCCGCACGATCCCGTGGTGCACACCGAGGACAGCAGCAGCCGCCGGCCGCCCGGTGAGGGGTTCGCCCGCGACAGCATCGACATCGAGAGCTACGCCCGCGGACTGGGACGCCGGCGCCCCGACATCTCGGTGACCATCCTGCGGCTGGCCAACATGATCGGCCCGGCCATGGACACCGCGCTGGCCCGCTACCTGGCCGGCCCGGTGGTGCCGACTGTGTTCGGCCACGACGCCCGGCTGCAACTTCTGCACGAACAGGATGCACTCGGCGCGCTGGAGCGGGCCACCATGGCGGGCCGGGCCGGAACCTTCAACATCGGCGCCGACGGGATCATCATGATGTCCCAGGCGATCCGCCGAGCCGGACGGCTGCCGCTGCCCTTCCCCATCTTCGGGGTCCGGGTGGCGGATTCGCTGCGCAAGGCCACCACGAACAGCGAGCTCAATCGCGAGCAGCTGGCGTACTTGAGTTTCGGTCGCGTGATGGACACCACGAGAATGCGCACCGAGTTGGGCTTCGAACCCAAGTGGACCACCCTGGAAGCCTTCGACGACTTCGTCCGTGGCCGGGGCCTAACGCCGATGATCGACCCGGAATGGGTACGCTTGGTCGAGGTCCGCGCTGTCGCGCTAGCGCAGCGGTGGGGGAGCTGATACGGGTGGGGAAGTGCATATATGGCCGGCGATAAAGCGAAAGTAATTCCGCTGCACGGTGATTCGGCCCGGGGGTCCGGCCGGACGTCGGGTCGGGGATCGCAGCAGGCGAAAGCGCGCGCCGCCGCCCCCCGCCGGCATCCGTCCGCAGGGGGACTGTCCGGGGGGCCGTCCACCGGTTCGGCCGAGGAGATCGAAGCCGTCATTCGCGAGTTCGAATCGCGCCGGTCCGGGGCCGGCGAACCCGCACTCGGTGATCTCGCCGGCCGCATCGCCGGTGCCGCCGACTTCCTGCGCAAGCGGCTCACCGGCGACTACACCGTCGATCAGTTCGGCTTCGACCCGCAGTACAACGACGCCGTCGTGATGCCGGTACTGCGGTTCTTCTTCGACACCTGGTTCCGCGTCGAAGTCAGTGGTATCGAGAACATCCCGGACGACGGTGCGGCGCTGATCGTCGCCAACCACGCCGGCACGCTGCCCTTCGACGGGCCGATGCTGTCGGTCGCCGTCCACGATCACCACCACCGCCGCCGCGACGTGCGACTGCTCGCGGCCGACATGGTGTTCGACATGCCGGTGATCGGTCCGATGGCCCGCCGGGCCGGGCACACGTTGGCCTGCACCAGCGATGCCAATCGGCTGCTCGCCGGGGGTGAACTGACTGCGGTGTTCCCGGAGGGCTACAAGGGACTGGGCAAGAACTTCCGCGACCGCTACAAGTTGCAGCGCTTCGGCCGGGGCGGCTTCGTCTCGGCGGCGTTGCGCAACCGTGCGCCGATCATCCCGTGCTCAATAGTCGGGTCCGAGGAGATCTACCCGATGCTGGCGGACGTCAAGCTGCTGGCCCGCGTGCTCGGAATGCCCTACTTCCCGGTGACCCCGCTGTTCCCGCTGGCCGGGCCGCTCGGGCTGGTGCCGCTGCCGTCCAAGTGGCACATCGCCTTCGGCACCCCGATCGACACCTCCGCCTACGACGAGGGTGCCGCCGACGACCCGATGATCACCTTCGAGGTCACCGACCAGGTCCGCGAAACCATCCAGCAGACCCTGTTCACGATGCTCAGTCAGCGCCGCAACGCTTTCTGGGACTAGCCGCTTTCTCGGGACTAGCGCCGCTGCTGCTGCAGCGCTCTCGCGGCGATCGCGGCCACGGCGGCGTTGTCCTCATCGGCGTCCGCTTCGCCGATCATGGTCACCACCGAGGTCATCACCGGATCGCCGTTCTCGTCGGAGACGATGGTGCGCAACTCACTGATCACCGTGCCGTGCGATTCGACCACCGAGTCCAGCCAGGAATCGAAGTAAAGCTTGTCGCCCGCGCAGATCGGCCGGTGGTAGGTGATCTTCTGATCGCGGTGGATGACCCGGGCGATATTGATGCCGACGTCGAAGTTGCGGAACATGTCGAGCTGCACCTGGCGGCCTGGAATCGCGATGAACGTCAGCGGCGCAACGACGTTCGGGTAACCCGCTGCCTGGGCCGCCTCGATGCTGAAGTGCAACGGGTCCTCAGACCGCACCGCCCGGGCGTACTCGCGGATCTTCTCCCGACCCACGAGGTAGTGATCCGGATAGCGGTAGTGGGTCCCGACGATGTCGCTTGCGAAGGACATTGCGGCAGCTTATCGCCCTAGCCCTGATCGTGGCGGCGAGACGCCGCGGCCGCCAGTGCCCCGCCGACCGCACCCAGGGCGAGCGCCGAGGGCACCCCGATCTTGGCGGCCTTTCGGGCGGTGCGGAAATCGCGGATCTCCCAACCCCGTTCGCGGGCCAGATCCCGAAGTTCTGAGTCGGGATTGATCGCGACGGCGGTCCCCACCAGCGACAGCATCGGCGCGTCGTTGATGCTGTCTGAGTAGGCCGTACACCGTTTGAGGTTCAGTCCCTCGCGGATGGCCAGTGACCGCACCGCATGCGCCTTGCCCAGGCCGTGCAGGATGTCGCCCACCAGCTGCCCGGTGAACACCCCGTCCACCGACTCCGCGACGGTGCCCAGCGCCCCGGTCAGGTCCAGCCGGCGGGCGATGATCTCGGCCAGGTCGTAGGGGGTGGCGGTGACCAGCCAGACCTGCTGGCCGGCGTCGAGGTGCGCCTGGGCCAGTTCGCGGGTGCCCGGCCAGATCTTGGCGGTGATGATCTCGTCGTAGATCTCCTCGGCCATCGCGGTCAGTTCGGTGGCCGAGCGGCCCTCGATGAAGGCCAGTGCCTTGCGCCGGCCCTCGGCGACGTCGTGGCTGTTCTCCCGGCCGGTCAACTGGAACTTCGCCTGGGCGTACATGAACTTCCACACATCGGAGTACTGGAAGTACTTGCGTGCCGCCAGACCGCGACCGAAGTGCACCAGCGACGAGCCCTGGACGAGGGTGTTATCGACGTCGAAGAACGCCGCGGCGGTCAGGTCCGCTCGCACGGCGGCGGTGCGCCCGGAGTCCCCGTCCTGCCCTTCGACCGCCCGCTGCGCGCTGGCGTCACCGGCGCGTTGCTGGTGCTCGTCCTCCCTGGACACCATGGCACTCAGCCTATCGGTCGAGTGGCAGACTGGCCGCGATGAGCCGCACCCCAGGTGAACACGGTGCCCGACCGCACGTCGAACTGCTCACCCGGGACGGCTGCGGCCTGTGCCGGCGGGTCTACGGCAGGCTCGGCGAACTGGCCGCCGAACTGGACTTCGAGTTGTCGAGCGTCGACGTCGACGCCGCCGCCGAGGCGGGCGATCCCGGGCTGCGGGCCGAGTTCGGCGACCGGCTCCCCGTCGTCCTGCTCGACGGCCGGGAGCACAGCTACTGGGATCTGGACGAGCCGCGGCTGCGGGCCGACCTGAAGAACCGGTGACGTCACAAACCGGTGAACGCTCCCGGAAGAATTTGGTGGGCCCACTGCGGACGGCCTACCGTGGCGAGTAGGTTTGCGTTGCTGAACGTTGCTCTTGAGAAACTGTGTTGCTTGTGATGAACCCAGTTCACACCCGAAGCGAGGAGCGGGCCAGGTGATCGTGCTGTGAGCGTCCTGTTGTTCGGGGTTTCTCACCGCAGCGCGCCCGTTTCGGTCCTCGAGCGGTTGGCGACCGATGAGCCCGACCAGTTCAAGCTGGTCCAGCAACTGCTGCAGTCCCCGCTGGTGACCGAGGTCATGATGCTGTCGACCTGCAACCGGGTCGAGGTCTATGCCGTGGTGGACGCCTTCCACGGCGGACTGTCGGCGATCGGCGCAGTGCTCGGCGAGCATTCCGGGCTGACCATGGGCGAGCTGACCAAGCATGCCTATGTCCGCTACAGCGAGGCCGCCGTCGAGCATCTCTTCGCCGTGACCAGCGGACTCGACAGCGCGGTGGTGGGCGAGCAGCAGGTACTCGGCCAGGTGCGCCGGGCCTACGCCGCCGCCGAAGCCCACCAGACCGTCGGGCGGGTATTGCACGACCTGGCCCAGCGCGCACTGGCGGTGGGCAAGCGGGTGCATTCCGAGACCTCGATCGACGCCGCCGGAGCCAGTGTGGTGTCGGTGGCCCTCGATATCTCTGCGAGCCAGTTGGCGGGGCTGCAGGGGCGCACCGCCGTGGTGATCGGTGCCGGCTCGATGGGCGCCCTGTCAGCCGCACATCTGGTGCGCGCGGGGGTACGCCACATCCACGTGGTCAACCGGTCGCTACCGCGGGCCCAGCGGCTGGCGCAGAGCATCGCCGAACAGGGCGTCAGCGCGCAGGCGAGGACGATGGACGACCTGCCCGCCGCACTGGCCGGGGCCGATCTGGTGATCAGCTGCACCGGCGCGGTGCGTCCGGTCGT
>JBFYOQ010000054.1:0-4582 GCA_041303735.1 Mycobacterium sp. | reverse complement strand
TTGAAGTACTTCGACAGGGCGGGGCGATCGGCGTCGGTGAGTTCGTCCCAGCGCACGAAGGCGATGCCGTGGCCGGCCAGCGCCGGGCGGACCGACTCCATGAAGACCTGGGCGTGCCGGGTGGCCAGCTGCTGGGTGCGCTCACCGATCAGCCGCAGTTGCTCGCGTGGGGACAGCCCGTCGGCCGACCGGACCGACAGGCCCATCTCGTCGCGGCGTTTGAGGCCGGCGACCCGCACCATGTAGAACTCGTCGAGGTTGGAGGCGAAGATGGCCAGGAACTTCGCCCGCTCCAGCAGTGGCAGCGAGGTGTCGGCGGCCAGTGCGAGCACCCGGGCGTTGAAGTCCAGCCAGCTCAGCTCGCGGTTGAGGTAGCGATCCTCGGGCAGCGGGTTGTCGATCGCCGCGGCGGTGGCGGCCGGCGGCGGCTCGGGGGACCGGGGCTCGGTCTGGCCGTCGGGCCCCGGCGCTCGGGATCCGATCTCCGTCTCAGTCATATCCTCATCATCCCTCATCGCGCGGGTGAATGGTTTGTTGCCGTCGAATAGCAGGTGAACACCGTTGCAGCCCTGAGTTAGACGGTCAGTGGCCGGTCAGCTCCCGGCCCGTGTGCGCGCCGACGCCGAGGCGCCGTGCGACCGCAAGGTCGTCGGGGGTGTCGATATCGCAGCGCAGCCCCGGCCAGTCCCCGGTGAGTTCCACCGCGCCGTCGTCGCGATGCCGTCGTGCGGAGTCGGCGCCGAACAGCGGATTCAGCGGCACTGCGAACGCGAAGAGCGCGCAGGTGCCGGTCCCGGAGTGGTCGGCGACGAAACTGCGGGGGTGGGCGCGCGCCGCCGCCAGTGCGGCGGCGAACTCTGTGCTCTGCAGCGAGGGCAGATCGCCCTGCAGCACCGCCACGTCCGGGCTGCGGAGGTGACTGTGTGCCACCCGGATCGCGTTGTTGAGGGGGTCGGTGTGCTGCGCCGGGGTGGGGTCGTCGACGGTCAACGCCCCCAGGGCACGGGCGGCGGCGGCCGCCGTGGGATCGGGTGTCACCACCGTGATCGAGGTGACGCCGTCGACGGCGTGTGCCGCGGTGATGGTGTCGACGAGCATCGCCAGCACCACCCGTTCCCGTCCGGCGGCGTCGAACAGCTCCGAGAGCCGGGACTTGGCCTCGCTGAGACGTTTGACGGCGATGATCACTGCGATATCGGATTCGCCGCTCATGGGCACTCATCCTGCCAGCGCGCCGTCGTGACTAGGTTGATCACATGGTCAACTCGCCTGGGGCCGGCTCATCTGGGGCCGACTCATCTGGCGCCGACGCATCTGGCGCCGACTCATCTGGCTCGGTGGGCACCGCCGCGGTGATGGGGTCCGGTGCCTGGGGCACGGCGGTGGCCAAGGTGCTCGCCGACGCCGGCAGCGAGGTCCGGCTGTGGGCGCGGCGCTCTGAGGTGGCCGACGAGATCAACACCGGCCGCGTCAACTCCGGCTATCTGCCCGGGGTGGTGCTGCCAGGTGCCGTGCGTGCCACCGCCGACGCGGCCGAGGCGCTCGAGGGGGTGCGGACGGTGCTGCTCGCGGTGCCGTCGCAGAGCCTGCGTACCAATCTCGAACAGTGGCGCGCCGATATCGGCGACGGCGCCACCCTGGTGAACCTTGCCAAGGGCATCGAACTGGGCACGCTGATGCGGATGAGCCAGGTGATCGTCGCCGTTACCGGCGTCGACGCCAGCCAGGTGGCGGTGGTGTCGGGGCCGAACCTGGCCGAGGAGGTGGCCCAGGGTCAGCCCGCCGCCACGGTGGTGGCATGCACCGACTCCGGCCGCGCGGTGGCACTGCAGCGCGCCCTGAGCACAACGTATCTGCGCCCGTACACCAACGCCGATGTGGTGGGCACCGAGATCGGCGGCGCGTGCAAGAACGTCATCGCGCTGGCCTGCGGGATGGCCGCGGGCGTCGGACTGGGGGAGAACACCGCGGCGGCGATCATCACCCGCGGGCTGGCCGAGATCATGCGACTGGGAATCGCATTGGGCGCCAAGACCGCAACATTGGCCGGGCTGGCCGGTGTCGGAGACCTGGTGGCCACCTGCACCTCGCCGCATTCACGCAATCGCTCGTTCGGCCGGCGGCTGGGTGCCGGGCAGTCACTGGACGAGGCGCGGCTGGCCGGGCAGGGCCATGTCGCCGAAGGGGTCACATCGTGCACATCGATTCTCGCGCTGGCGTCCAGTTACGACATCGAGATGCCGCTCACCGACGCGGTGTACCGGGTGTGTCACAAGGGCCTGTCCGTCGACGAGGCCGTCGCACTGCTGCTCGGTCGCAGCACGAAGCCCGAGTGATGTCAGCTAATCGGAGATGTCCATGAGCGAGCGATTCGGCGACTCCACCCGGGCGGTCAAAGCCGTTGATGCCGAGCCTGTTCCGGGCCGGCCACTGGCCGGCGTCCCGGTGCCCGCCTCGGCGTTCCACCTGTCCGAGGACGAGGGCACCGAGGCTCACGTCTACGGCCGCTACTCCAATCCCACCTGGACGCATCTGGAGTCCGCGCTGGCGGTGCTGGAAGGCGCGGGGGCGGTGTTGAGTTTCGGTTCCGGCATGGCGGCGGTGACGGCGGCGCTGCGGGTGCTTGTGCGCCCCGGTGCGGTGCTCGTCGTCCCGGCCGACGGGTACTACCAGGTGCGGCGGTGGGCGGCGGAAAGCCTTGCGCCCCAGGGTGTGGTGGTTCGCGAGGTGGCCTCGGCCGGGCTGTGCGAGGCCGCCGCCGACGCCGACGTGGTGCTGGCCGAGACGCCGACCAACCCCGCACTGGATGTGGTCGACCTGCACCGGCTCGCCACCATCTGCCATTCCCGCGGGGCGCGCCTGGTGGTGGACAACACCACCGCCACCCCGCTGGGACAGCAACCGCTCTCGCTCGGTGCGGATCTGGTGGTGGCCAGCGCCACCAAGTCACTGGCCGGGCACAGCGATCTGATCGCCGGCTACGTCGCCGGAACCCATGGGGACCTGATGGCGGCGGTGGAACGCGAACGGCTGCTCTCCGGCGCCATTCTCGGCGCGTTCGAGGCGTGGCTGCTGCTGCGCAGTATCGGCAGCTTCGGTCTGCGGTTCGAACGGCAGTGTCGCAACGCAATGGCGCTGGCCGCCGAACTCCACGGCCACCCGCGGGTGCGCGGGGTGCGCTATCCGGGATTGCCCAGTGATCCGTCGTACCCGATCGCGGCCACCCAGATGCGCGCATTCGGTGGCCTGGTGTCCATCGAACTCACCGACGCTGACGCTGTGCATGCGCTGGTGCGGCACAGCGAACTGATGGTGGCGGCGACCAGTTTCGGCGGTATCCACACCTGCGTGGACCGCAGGGCACGATGGGGTGACGAGGTCCCGAGCGGCTTCGCCCGCATCTCGGCCGGCATCGAGGACACCGACGATCTGGTGGCCGACGTCCGGCAGGCACTGGACGCGGACTGAGGCGGTTCTACTTGGGAACGGCGAAGTTGCCGTGCGAGACAAGGTGCCATTCGCCGTCCACGCGAACAAATGTGCTCAGGAAAGGACTGGGCGTCGCCGGGAACTTCTGGCCCTCTACGCGCAGCGTGGTACTCGCGTTGTAGGTGGCCGTCAAGGTGTCGCCGAATCGCCAGCCGGTGATGGGTTCGAGCTTGTAGCCATCGAGGTCCGGCAGTGCGGCGATGAAGGTGTCACGATCCACGCCACCACCGATGGTGCGCTGAAGCACGAAGTTTGGTGCGAGGAACTTCGTCAGATCCGCCCCGTCCTTCTTCAGCACGCCTTCGAACAGACGAGTGACCTGTGTGGTGGCTTCGGCATCGCTGGGGATGGCTGGCGCGGACAAGTCATCGGTGGCCGGTGTCGAACACCCGACCACTACCGCACCGAGCATCACGACTGCGGCACATGCGAGCGTGAAAGTGCGTGGCAGAAGAAGGCCGGAGCGAGAGGATCGGATTTTCATGACGCTCACCATAGCCAGCACCATAGCCAGGGTGTTCTGTTGCGTCGGCGGCCCGTTGCCGCTGTAGCCTCTCTAGTTTGTGACAGCCCGCCGCCACCGAACCCGGATCCGTGTCGCAGTCGTCTACGGCGGCCGCAGCTCCGAGCACGCCATCTCCTGTGTGTCCGCCGGGAGCATCCTGCGCCATCTCGACCCCCAGCGCTTCGAGGTGGTCGCCGTCGGGATCACCCCGGATGGGTCGTGGCTGCGCACCGACATCGACCCCGCGGCGCTGGCGATCAGCGACGGACAACTGCCCGGCGTCAGCGGCCACTCCGAGAGCCCGCTGGCCCAGGCGGCCGAGATCCTCGCCGGAGTGGACGTGGTGTTCCCGATCCTGCACGGCCCCTACGGGGAGGACGGCACCATCCAGGGTCTGCTGGAGATGGCCGGCGTGCCCTACGTCGGCGCCGGTGTGCTGGCCAGTGCGGCGGGCATGGACAAGGAATTCGCCAAGAAACTGATGGCCGCCGACGGCCTGCCCATCGGCGACTACCTGGTGCTGCGGCCGCGGCAGGACGGGCCGACTCGGGCCGACGTCGAGCGCCTTGGCTTTCCGCTGTTCGTCAA
>JBFYOQ010000053.1:0-3372 GCA_041303735.1 Mycobacterium sp. | reverse complement strand
GGTCAAGCCCGCGCACCCGCGCCGCACCTCGGTGCCGCAGCAGTCGGGTGTAGAAACCCTCGCCGCAGGCCAGGTCCAGAACGCTGCGTCCGGTGGGATCGCCGATGAGGTCCATCAGGGTGAAGCACTCGACGAAACTTCGCCACGGCTGCTGCTTGGACCGCTGGTACTGCTCGGCGATCGGGTTGTAATCGGTTGTCATCGGGGCCCTCCCCTCAGCACTGGCGGACCCGATCGACCACCCGTGCGCTGCCGCCGCGAACATAGTCGACAGGTACCACCCCAGGGATGGGTGAAATTACCCGATCACCCCCCGTGCCCCCGATAATCACGTGATGCCCGCGGAACGTGATCTGGTGGGTCGGCAGGCTGAGATCGCGCAGCTCAGTCAAATGCTGGCCGATGACTCCGGGCGTGCGGTTGTGGTGTCCGGGGAGCCCGGCGTCGGTAAGACGGCGTTGATCGAGCAGATGTGTGCGAGTGCGGCGGACGATGGCTGGCTGGTGGTGCGGGCGCTCGGAGTGGCCGCCGAGGAGCCCTTCGCGCTGGGCGGGCTGAACCAGATGGTGTTCGGTCTGAAGCAATTTCAGACCGAACTGGACCCGGCAGACCGGGCCGTACTGGCGCCGGTCTTCGGCGGGGACCCGGCTTCGGCGGTCGCGGTGCTGCCACTGGCGGCTGCGGTGCTCAACCTGCTGGCTGCCGCCGGACGGAACCAGCCGCTCCTGCTCATCGTCGATGACGTGCACTGGTTGGACGCGGTCAGTGCAGAGGTGCTGGCAGCAGTCGGCCGCCGGCTGAGCCATCCCCGGATCCGCATCGTTGTGGGGCGGCGCACACCGCACGAATCGATGTTCTGCGCCGCCGGGTGGAGCGAGTTACCTCTCGCTCCGCTGGATCGGCGCGATTCGGTGCGGCTGTTGGAGAGCGCCGGGGGACCCTTGCCGGCTGTCACCAGGACGGCGATCCTTGCCGCGGCGGAGGGTAATCCGCTGGCGCTGGTCGAGCTTGCCCGATTCGGCGGCCGCATCGAATACGGCCCCGGTTCGCTGCCGCTGACCGAGCGCCTGGTGGCGGTGTTCGGCGCGCAATTGGAAGCGCTCGACGCCGGGGTGCGCGCCGAGTTGCTGCGGGCGGCGCTGGACGGAATCGGCGGCAGCAGCCAGTCGTCGACAGGGGCGCGGTACGTCATGCGCAACACGCAGCCCGCGGTGCGAGCTGGCCTCTTGGTGATGAATCCTCTGGGGGACATCGTCTTTCGCCATCCGCTGGTTCGGTTCGCAGTGATTCATCAGGCCGATCCCGGCGAACGCCGCGACGCCCACCGCGATCTCGCCGGACTCTACGACGAGGTGCTGGTGCGCCGCGCCGCGCATCTGGGGGCGGCAGCCACCGAACCGGATCAGCAGGTGGCCGACGTTCTCGCCCGGGCCGCGACCCTGTCGATTCGCCGGGGCGGGCTTTCGGTCGGTGTTGAGTGGCTGCGCAGGGCCGCCGAACTCAGTACCGACCCGGATCGGCGGGCCGCGCTGTTCGCCGATGCGGTCTTCGTCGCCGCCCGGGCCGACCAGCCGGGTGCGGCCGAGGATCTTCTCGAAAGCACCGGGACCGGCGAGAAGGACTCCGGATTGGCGGTGCTCGCGGATTCCTACCGCGCGTTTCACGCCGACGGCGAGGTGATCTCCAGCCATCGGCGGGTGCTGGACGCCTTGAGCAATGCCGACCATCTCGACGACAGGACGTTGAATCGGCTGGCCTACCTTCTGGTGTCGATCACCAACTATGCCGGCAGCGCCGGGCATCGGGAGCGGACCAATACCGCGCTGCTTGCCCTGAAAGCCCGACTGGACCCGGCGGTATTGATGTACCGGACTGGCATCGATGACATCGCCGGCACCGCGAAGTCCGTCCGCTCGATGCTCAGAGGATATGTGGAGCTGCTACCACGGTCACCGGCACAGCGGATCGTGCTGCTGTCGTTCCCGGCGTACTGCGTCGGCGCCATGGCCGACTATCGTGCTCCGCTTCAGTCGGCATTCGCGCAACTGCGCGAGCACGGCGGTTCCGTCGATGCGATCGAATGCGGGCGCGTCGTGCTGTTGGATCTGATCGCCAGCGGGCTCTGGCCACGGGCCGAGCAAGTCGGGGCGGACTGCCTGGAGATGGCACAGCAGATTGAGTGCAGTGAGCTGCGGCGCCATCAGTTACTCGTCGACCTTGGTGTCCTGATGGCCGGAAGGGGCGAATTCGAGACCGCGCGACGCTACGCCGCTGAAGTGACTACCTGGTCAAAACCGCTTGGTCTGCAGAGGCTTCTCGATGGAACGAACCGAATCGCGATACGGGTCGGCCTTGCCGAGGCCGACTACGAAGCGGCATATCAAGCGACGATCAGGATCAGCCCGCCGGGGCAGTGGCCGCGCCATAGCCTGCACGAGGTCGGCGACCATATGCTCGACTGCGTCGAAGCCGCAGTGCACACCGGACGCCTTGATGAAGCCCGCTCGCTCGCGGCTGAGGCGCGGCGACTGAACCTGGCCGCGGTCTCCCCGCGTGTTGCGGCCCTCACCACTGCTATATCTGCGATGACGGCAGTCGATTCAGAAGCCGAGGCGCTCTACCGGTCCGCGGTTGCAGCCCCCAGTGTGGTTGATTTCCCCTTCGATCACGCCAGAATCGCACTGGCGCAGGGCATATGGCTTAGACGTGCCCGACGCTACACCGAGGCGAGAGCGACGCTAGGACAGGCCGCAGATGGTTTCGATCGTCTTGGTGCACGTCCATGGGCTGACCGCGCCCGCGCGGAGATGCGTGCAGCCGGCGCGTCGATTAAACAGTCCCTAGGCGAGCCGGCTCCGCTCAGCGCCCAGGAACGGCGGATAGCTGAACTCGCCGCGGCCGGAGACAGCACGAAGGAGATCGCCGTCCGGCTCAGCCTCTCGCCGCGCACCGTCGACGGTCACCTGTATCGCCTGTTCCGCAAGTTGGACATCACCAGTCGCGCCGGACTGAGCAAGGCCCTCGTGGAATACGACTCCCGACTCAGACCGATCTAAACTCAGGATCGACTTGGTTTGTCGGAGCCGACGACCCACATCGAGTAGTACTGCGAGCCGCCGCCGTAGGCATGCCCGAGAGCCTTGCGGGCCCCGGGAACCTGATGATCGCCGGCATTGCCCATCACCTGTCTGGCGGCTTCGGCGAAGCGGATCAAGCCCGATGCCCCGATCGGGTTCGATGACAACACACCGCCGGAGGGGTTGACCGGCAACCGGCCGCCGATCGCCGTCTCGCCGGCCTCGGTGAGCTTCCACCCCTCGCCCTCGGGCGCGAAGCCGAGGTTCTCCAGCCACATCGGCTCGAACCAGGAGA
>JBFYOQ010000052.1:0-3114 GCA_041303735.1 Mycobacterium sp. | reverse complement strand
AGGCAAGGCTATCTCGTCGCGGTCCGCGGCGATGCGGGTCAGGGCAGTAGCGTCTACCGGGCGTCGGCGATGGGAGCCACCAGGTGGAGCTGCCCCGGCCAGCGGCCGGGCGCCGGGCCGAATGCGCGTCGGGCGTTGTCGACGATCTTGCGGCCCATCAGGCGGTTGCCGCCGCCGCCGATCGCCGCGCCGATGCCGACCGGAAGCATCTTGCCGAAGGCCATCGCGGTGCGCTTGATCGTGTACTTCTTGACGAAATACTGCATCAGCCGCGAGTTGAGCTGGGAGACCACCGGCAGCGGCAGGAGCTCCGCCTCGGACAGCCAGGCGCCGCTGGTGCGGCCGGGTCCGAGCAGGTCACGGACCGCGCCGGTGCCCTCCTCGCCGACGAGCACGCTGAGCACCAGGGTGCGCCGCCGCTCCCGATCCTCCACCGGGATGCCGTGCACCTCGGCGACGGCCAGCACGAACGCCGCGGTGGCCTCCAGGAAAAGCACCGTCTCACCGGCGACCGCCGACAGCGCGGCCAGCGTGCCGATACCGGGGAAGGCGGCCGCTGAGCCGACGGCGGCGCCGCTGGCCATGACCACGGCCAGATAGTGCTTCTCGCACTTGGTGACGATCTCGGCCGGGGTGGCATCGGGTGCCGAGCGGCGCAGCCGGGCTACATAGGCCTTGACCGCCGGAGCCTGCAGCCTGGTGCTGGACTCCAGGATGTTGGACAGCAGCTTCGCTGACATCCCGGCGTCCTCGGGGCGGGCCGGCAGATTATCGGACTGGGGCGTGGACTTGCCGCGGCGAAACCTCATGACAGACCTTTCTGTCGTCGTCATGCCAGGCTAACGAACAACCACCCCGCCGAAGTGCCCGGCTGCCGACCCCCGCAGGTTACAAGCCGGGGGGTGCTGGCAACATCGCTGCATATGACCACCACGGCGTCCGGGCAACCGGTCAACCCGTGGACCGCGCTGTGGGTCATGCTCATCGGGTTCTTCATGATCCTGGTCGACTCGACGATCGTCGCGGTGGCCAATCCGGCCATCATGGCGGCTCTGAAGATCACCAGCTACGACGCCATCATCTGGGTCACCAGCGCCTACCTGCTCGCCTACGCGGTGCCACTGCTGGTCTGCGGGCGACTCGGCGATCGGTACGGCCCGAAGAACCTCTATATCGCCGGGTTGGCCGTGTTCACCGTGGCATCGCTGTGGTGCGGATTGTCGGGGTCGATCGGGATGCTGATCGCCGCCCGGGTGATGCAGGGCATCGGGGCGGCGCTGCTGACCCCGCAGACGCTGTCGACCATCACCCGGATCTTCCCGGCGGAACGCCGCGGGGTGGCGCTGAGCATGTGGGGAGCCACCGCCGGGGTGGCCACCCTGGTCGGTCCGCTGGCCGGCGGTGTGCTCGTCGACACCCTCGGCTGGTCCTGGATCTTCTTCGTCAACGTGCCGATCGGCGTGGTCGGGATCGCACTGGCGGCGCGGCTGATTCCGGTGCTGCCCACTCACCCGCACCGCTTCGACATCATCGGGGTGGTGCTGTCGGGCATCGGTCTGTTCCTGATCGTCTTCGGACTGCAGGAGGGTCAGACGCAGGACTGGGCGCCGTGGATCTGGGCGTCGATCGCGGTGGGTGCGGTGTTCATGGCGATGTTCGTCTGGTGGCAGTCCGCTAACACCCACGAGCCGCTGATCCCCCTGGCGATCTTCGCCGACCGTGACTTCAGCCTCGCCAACATCGGCATCGCGGTGATCGGATTCGCGGTGACGGCGATGATCCTGCCGGTGATGTTCTTCGCCCAGTCGGTGTGCTCGCTGAGTCCCTCCGGCGCCGCGGGGCTGACCGCTCCCATGGCGGTCGCCTCCGGAGTGCTGGCCCCCGTCGTCGGCCGGATCGTGGACCGCTCGCACCCGCGGCCGATCATCGGGTTCGGATTCTCCCTGCTGGCCGTTTCGCTGCTGTGGCTGTCGATCGAGATGACGCCGGCGACGCCGATCTGGCGGCTGCTGCTGCCGATGACGGCGATGGGCGTCGGCATGGCGTTCATCTGGGCGCCGCTGGGCGCGACCGCGACCCGCAACCTGCCGATGCCACTGGCCGGTGCGGGCTCGGGTGTCTACAACACCACCCGCCAGGTCGGCTCGGTGCTCGGCAGTGCCAGCATGGCGGCCTTCATGTCCTCTCGGATCACCGCGGAGATGCCCGCCGCCCCCGCGGGCGCCCCGCAGCCGGGCGAAGGTGACGTGACGCAGCTGCCCCCGGTGTTCTACGAACCGTTCGCCACCGCGATGTCGGAGTCGATGCTGCTGCCGGCATTCGTCGCGCTGTTCGGTGTGATGGCCGCTATCTTCCTGGTCGGCGGCCCGGTCAGATCTGCCGCGGCCGGTCAGTCGAAGAGCACGGCCGCGTTGAGGTAACCGGTCGGGTCGAACGCGGCCTTGATCCTGCGCATGGCCGAGATGTCGGCCTGGCCGCGCGACATCGACAGGTAGTCCCGCTTACGGCTGCCCACCCCGTGCTCGGAGCTGACATTGCCGCCGCTCGCCCCGATCAGGTCCATCATCGGGCCGTACAGGGCCGCTTCACCGCTCTGGTCGCACCCGAGGATGTTCAGGTGCAGGTTGCCCTCGCCGATGTGGCCGAACAGGATCGTCGTTCCGCGCCCGGCGATCTTGCGCGCCGCCGCGGCGAAGCGCGATATCTCAGACAGCGGCAACGCGACGTCGAATTTCAGGGGTGGGCCGAAACGGGCGATCGTCTCGGTCAGCGACTCCCGCAGCCGCCAGAGCCGCTGCTGGTCGCCAGGGTCCACGCCGATGACGGGCTCGCCGCGCAACGGCAGATCCGCGAGCGAGTCGGCGAGCAGCGAGGTCTGCTCGGTATCGCCGGCCAGTTCCACCAGCAGTAGCCAGGCACCGGCCACCGGCAGGGACAGACCCAGTTCGGCGGCGCGGCCGTCGATCAGTTCGAGGGCGGCGATGTGTGGGATCTCTCGCAGTGTTCGAGCGGCGGTGACAAGCGTGTCGAGGTCGGCGAAGCCGCACAGGGCGGTCACGCGATGGGTGGGTATCGGGCGCAGACGCAGATCGACCTCGGTGATCACACCGAGTG
>JBFYOQ010000051.1:0-4871 GCA_041303735.1 Mycobacterium sp. | reverse complement strand
TGGCCGGCGTCGACGGATTCGGCGCGGTGTTCGACGGGCTGGTGGCCGCCGGGGTGCTGCGCTCACCGTCGTCATCGTCGCGCCGGACGCTCTCGATCCGGGTGCACGGCGCCGGGCCGCTGAGCGAGTTGGTGAGCGAGGGGCTGCGTTGCTCCGGCGCCCGGGTCTCGGCGACGTCGCACACCAACGCCGCGGCCGCCGCCGGGGTGGACCTGGTGGTGCTGGCCGACTGGCTGGCCGCCGACCCGCGGCTGCTGCGCGATCTGCACACCGCGAAGGTGCCGCACCTGCCGGTGCGGGTGCGCGACGGGCGCGGGCTCATCGGGCCGCTGGTGATCCCCGGGGTGACCAGCTGTCTGGTGTGCGCGGATCTGCACCGCACCGAACGCGACCCGGCCTGGCCGGCGCTGAGCGCACAGCTGCGCGAGGTGATCGGCTGCGCCGACCATCCCACCGTGCTGGCCACCGCTGCGCTGGCGCTGGGGCAGCTGGCGCGGATCATCGCCGGGGTGCGGGTAGGGAGCGGGCCGGCACCGGTGTTCGACACCACCTGGGAGGTCGACGTGGCCGCGCAGTCCATCTCGGCGCGCCGCTGGCCCCGGCATCCCCTGTGTGGCTGCTGGCCGGCTCATGGATGATGGAACCGTGGCGGACGACATCAAACGCGGGAGCACCCGCCGCAACGTGAAGTTGGCCAGCATTCCCGTCGGGATGGCCGGGCGCGCGGCGCTGGGGGCGGCCAAGCGGCTGACCGGCAAGTCCAAAGACGAGGTCAACGCCGAGCTGATGGAGAAGGCCGCCCACCAGCTGTTCACCGTGCTCGGCGAGCTCAAGGGCGGGGCCATGAAGGTGGGCCAGGCGCTGTCGGTGCTCGAGGCCGCCATCCCCGAGGAGTTCGGCGAGCCCTACCGCGAGGCGCTGACCAAGCTGCAGAAAGACGCCCCGCCGCTGGCCGCCGACAAGGTGCACCGGGTGCTCGATGCGCAGCTGGGCACCAAATGGCGCGAGCGGTTCGCCTCCTTCGACGACGAGCCCATCGCCTCGGCGAGCATCGGGCAGGTGCACAAGGCGGTGTGGCGCGACGGCCGCGAGGTGGCCGTCAAGATCCAGTACCCCGGCGCTGATGAGGCGCTGCGCGCCGATCTGAAGACCATGCGCCGGCTCACCTCGGTGCTGCGACAATTGGCACCCGGCGCCGACGTGCAGGGTGTGGTCGACGAACTCGTCGAGCGCACCGAGATGGAACTGGACTATCGCCTCGAAGCTGACAACCAGCGGGTGTTCGCCAAGGCCTACGAGGGCCACCCACACTTCGTGGTGCCGCACGTCGTCGGCAGCTCCCCGAAGGTCGTCGTCTCCGAGTGGGTCGAGGGCAAGCCGATGAGCGTGATCATCCGCGACGGCACCCGCCAAGAGCGCGACCTCTGCGGCACACGGCTTTTCGAGCTGACTTTCGACGCCCCCGCGCGGGTGGGGATGATGCACGGCGACGCGCACCCCGGCAACTTCATGCTCACCGACGACGGGAAGATGGTCGTCATCGACTTCGGCGCGGTGGCGCCGCTGCCCGACGGCCTGCCCCCGGAGATGGGCATGATGATCCGGCTGGCCCGCGACAAGAACTACGACGAGCTGCTGCCGGCGATGGAGAAGGTGGGCTTCATCCGCGCGGGCGAAGAGGTGCCCATCGAGTCCATCGACGAGATGCTGGCCCAGTACGTCGAACCGGTGCAGGTGCCGGTGTTCCATTACACCCGCAAGTGGCTGCAGCGCCATGCCCAGTCGAATATGGAGCGCGCCCCGCAGCAGCTGAAGATGGCCCGCCAGATGGACCTGCCGGCCTCGCTGGCGATCCCGCTGCGGGTGATCGGCTCCACCGTGGCGATCTCATGCCAGCTGGACTGCCACGTCCCGGTAGCCTCGATGGCAGAAAGCCTCATCCCCGGGTACGCCAAGCCGGCCTGAGTAACGATCCCGAGCACACTGACGAAAGGCATGACATGACACGTTCTTTGTTGCAGCGCAGCGCCGCAATCGCCGGGTTTGCCCTGGTCGCCGCGGCGGTCCCCCTGGCCATGCTGGCGTCCTCGCCGGCCGAGACCGTCAACAAGGCGGATTGCCCCCTCGGCTGGTACTGGGACGTCGAGATCAACCAGTGCGTCAACGCACCCAACCCGGTGCTCGGCCCGGTGGGTCCCGTCGGTGTCGGCGGACTCGGCCCCGTCGCTGGCCCGGTGGGTCCCGTCGGTGTCGGCGGACTCGGCCCGGTCGCAGGCCCGGTGGGCCCGATCGGCGTCGGTCCCCGCTAGTCGGGGCTAGCCCCGTCTAGGCGGCGACGTCCTTGCGGGGCCGCCCGCGCGGGCGCTTGCGGGCCAGCACCCGTCCCTGCTCGAGGATCTCCCCGCCCCACACCCCCCACGGTTCGGCGCGCTCGAGTGCGGCGGACAGGCACTGCCGTTGGATCGGGCAGTCGTTGCACGCCGCCTTGGCCTGCTCCAGGTCGGCGGGGTGCTCGGCGAACCACAGGTCGGGGTCGCTGTTACACGGCAGCATGAGCACTTCCTCTCTGGACGGACACAACAGTGGGCGGACACAAAAAAGGCCACGGACTCCTCGTCCGTGGCCTGGGGTTGAGTGCGTGCGCTAGCAGACGCTCCAGTCCACGGACTGACGAGCGGCGGCGTGATGCGCAGCGGCGAACAACATGGGGTTAGGTTAGCGGGCGCGCGCAGCGGGGCACAAACGATTTTCTGACCTGCGATTACGGTGCGCCGACTTGCCGCTGCGGGCGCGTTCGCGGCGATGGTCGCCCTCGGCACCGGCGACCCGACGTGCGTCCGTGGCCTCAGTCGTCGCGCGGCGTGCGGGCGATGATGACCGGGATCCGGGCGGCGTTGACCACGGCGGTGCTTACCGAGCCCAGCAGAATGCCGGGGAATCCCCCGCGGCCGTGGCTGCCGACCACCACCAGCTGAGCTTTCTCGGCTTGTTTCACCAGTCTCAGTGCGGGCTGGTCGCACACCACGTCCTTGTGGACGACAACGTCGGGATAGCGGTCGGCCCATCCGCACAGACGCTCGGCGAGTAATTCTTCCTCTTGGACTTTGATGTTGCGCCACTCGATGGGAGCCCAGCCGACCCGCGCTATGCCGACGGAGTTCATATCGCTCCAGGCGTGCACAGCCACCAGGCCGACACCCCGTCGGGAGGCTTCGTCGAAAGCGATTTCCGCGGCCAACTCTGAGGTCGGTGAGCCGTCGATACCAACGACCACCGGGGCATCTGGAGAAGGTGTCGTCGCCGGCTCGTCGTAATGGATCACGGCGACCGGGCAATGCGCATGGTGGGCCACCCCTGCGCTGATCGAGCCGAGCAGAACCTGCGTGACCCCGCCGTGTCCGCGACAGCCCACCACGAGCATTTCGGCGTGCTTGGACAATTCGACCAGGGCCGGCACCGTCGGCTCATGCAGTACCTCGCTGCTGATGAGGTCTGAGTGCGACGGGGCGGCAGCGACGGCGGCCGAGTGCGCCTGCTCGATGGCCTGGGCTGCCTGCTCTTCCTGGAGTTGGGCGTAGTCGGCCGGTATCGGGACGCCCGGCCAGCCCTGGGCAGCACCTGTGACGATGGGCGCGACAACGTGGACGATTTTCAGAGCGACGTTGCGCATCTCCGCGTCCCGCGCCGCCCACCGCACCGCTTCCATGGAGGACGGTGACCCGTCGACGCCCACGATGATTCCCTGGTGATGGTGATGTTCTGACACGGTGCCCCCGATGGTTGTCGGTTGATTGTTCAAGAGGTGATATCGCCTGGTGATATCGACACTATCCACAGCATTATATACCCCCATGGGTATATACCCGACTCGGACCTGCTGGGCGAGAGCAGATTCTGAGGAATTACTGCTGTGAGTCGACTGCACCACCGCCGACCGTCCCGATGATGCCGAACTACCGAGCGCGGTCCCCATCAGGCTGCGCGCCAACAGGTTCCGTGGCAACAGGATCGTCGTCGTGCAGCAATTCGCGCACCGACTCGCGGGTGCCGTAGGCCCGCAGCATGGTGCTGGCCGGGCGCGGGCGCACCTTCAGCGGCCACCAGAACCAGCGGCCCAGCAGGGCGGCGATGGACGGCGTCATGAACGAGCGCACGATCAAAGTGTCGAACATCAGGCCGATGCCGATGGTGGTGCCGATCTGGCCCAGCACCATCAGCTCGCCGAAGATGAAGCCGCACATGGTGAACGCGAAGACCAGGCCCGCGGCGGTGACCACCGACCCGGTGCCGGCCATCGTCCGGATCAGGCCGGTGTTCAGGCCCGCCCCGATCTCCTCCTTGAACCGGGAGATCACCAACAGGTTGTAGTCCGACCCCACCGCCAGCAGGATGATGATGGCCAGCGCCAGCACGATCCAGTACAGCTCGATGCCCAGCAGGTGCTGCCAGATCAGCACCGAGAGGCCGAACGAGGCGCCCAGTGAGAGCACCACCGTGCCCACGATCACCAGTGCGGCCACCACGCTGCGGGTGACGAACAGCATGATCAGCAGGATCAGGCTGGCCGCGGCGATGACGACGATCATCAGGTCGTAGTTCGCCATGTCCCGGGCATCCTTGAACCCCGACGCGGTGCCGGCGATGTAGATGCTCGACCCGGCCAGCGGGGTGCCCTTGAGCGCCTCTTCCGCGGATTGGCGGATCGGGTCGATATGCGAAATGCCCTGTGTCGTCGCGGGATCGCCGTCGTGGGTGATGATCATCCGCGCGGCTTTGCCGTCCGGGGACAGGAACAGCTTCATCCCGCGTTTGAACTCGGAGTTGTCGAACACCTCGGGCGGCAGATAGAAGGTGCTGTCGTCCTTGGACTC
>JBFYOQ010000050.1:0-6395 GCA_041303735.1 Mycobacterium sp. | reverse complement strand
TGCCAGCGTGCTCCTGCTGACCCGGCCAGACCACCCGGAGCCAAGAACCTGGTTCGTCGCCGCAGCAGTCGGCATCGGCGCAGTTCTCACTGCCGCCGCGGGCGCAGCCCTTGTTCATCGCTTCGTCGGCCCGGTCCGCCGGCTGGACACGCCGCAGGCGGTGATGCTCACCCTCGGCCTCGGCGGCCTTGTGGCCACCACCATCGCACCCACGATCGGTGTCACCGCCCAGCTCGCGACGGGACTGCTCAGCACCGGCCAGGTGGCGTTCGGCTGGCTCACCTGGTGGGTCGGAGACGCGATCGGAGTCATCGTCTTCGCGCCCCTGGTGCTCATGTTCATGCCCTCGCAACGCGAATACTGGTCCGGGCGGCGCTGGAAGATCGCAATTCCATCACTGCTGATCTTCGGACTCCTGATGGCCGCCATCATCCAAAACGTCTCCGGAGAGCGAATCCGGATCGACAGTGCGGTGCAGGTGTTGGGCGATCGGGCGGCCGCGGCCCTGTCCGTCAACATCACTCTTCACGAGGAGGCGCTGGAAGGTCTCCGTGGTCTCGTCGACGCGTCCGACAACGTCACCGTCAAGGAGTTTGACGTCTACACCGACGACCTGCTGGCCCGCTTCCCCAACTTGCAGGCCCTGTCGTGGAATCCCTTAGTCACCCAGGCGGACCTGGCCGCCTTCCAAGCACGCCAGCGCGCGCAGCCGGGTCTGGCGAGCTTCACCGTCACCGAGCGCGACGGGGGCGGCAACCTGCGGCCCGTCTCGCCGCGTCCCGAGTACGTGGTGGTGGCCTACATCGAGCCGATCGCCGACAACCGCAACGCTCTCGGCTTTGACATCAACTCCAACCCGGCACGGGCGGTCGCCATCGCGACAGCCCGCGACACCGGCCGGACGACGGCAACGGCACCTGTCGATCTGGTCCAGGAGTCCGGCACCCAGAAAGGCATGCTCGCCCTGCTGCCGGTCTACGAGGGAGGTTCCGATCCCGGAAGCGACTCAGCCCGGCGCGCCGGACTGCGGGGCTTCGCCGTCGGCGTCTACCGCCTCGGTGACCTGCTTGCCGAGACTTTCCGTGGCGCGGACTGGGACGGCGTCGAGGTGACGCTCACCGACGTCAGCGATCGTGCCGAACCCATCGTCATCGCCGATCTCGCCGCACGGGACTACGCCGCCCCCGATCAGGTCAGTGCGACACCGACGGCGACGACGTCGCCGCTCGACGTCTACGGACGTACCTGGGAGCTGACGGTGCATCCCACGAGTGCGGCATTCGTCGACAGCCGAAGCGGCGTCAAGGTGGTCTTGCTGCTGGCCGCACTGGCGTTGACGTTCCTGCTCGAAGCGTTCCTTCTGGTCCTGTCCGGCATGGAGTCGCTGGCTCGCCGACTGATGTCCGAACTCAGCGGCGCCGCCCGGTATGTCACCTCGATCCTCCCCAGCGACCGCGATGCCCCAGTGCCCGTCACCTCCCGCTACGTGCCCTCCGAAGAACTCGGCGGCGACAGCTTCGATCATCGGTGGATCGATGACGACCACCTCATCGCCTACCTCGTCGACGTGTCCGGACACGGCATCGCCTCCGCCATGTTCTCGGTCTCGGTGCACAATCTGCTGCGCTCGGGCAGCCTCGACGACGACACACTGCGGGACCCCAGCCGGGTCCTCACCGAACTCAACCGGCTGTTCCAGATGGAACAGCAGGACGGCAATTACTTCACCATCTGGTACGGCGTCTACCAGCCCTCCACCCGCACCCTGCGTTACGCCGGCGCAGGACACCCGCCCGCGATCGTCCTGACCGCAGACGGCTCAGATCCGGTGCGACTGCCCTCGGAGTCGATGCCGATCGGGTTCCTCGAGGAGACCACCTTCGAGACCCAGACTTGCATCCTGCCCCCGGACAGCGCCCTGCTGATCTACAGCGACGGCGTTTACGACCTGGCCCTGCCCGACGGCACACACTGGGCCCTCCAGGACTTCATCGACCTGTGCGCCCGCACCGCACGCTCACCGCACTGGAACCTCGACGACATCGTGAGACAACTGCGGCACCGATCTGAAACCGGACAATTCGACGACGACTGCACCCTGGTCCGTCTCACTGTGCGGTGATCGCGCCCGTCGATCTCTGCGCGGACTCTGCGCACAGATCGCGATTTCGGGATAAGAGGCGATCTCCGCGCAGAGTCGGTGAAGATGGGGACATGTACCGAGTCATCCAGTGGGCCACCGGCGGCGTGGGCCGCGCCGCCATCCAAGGCGTGTTGCGCCATCCCGACCTGGAACTGGTCGGCTGTTGGGTGCACAGCGCCGACAAGGAGGGCCGCGACGCCGGCGAACTGGCCGGGGAGGGTCCGGCCGGGGTGGCGGCCACCACCGATATCGACGCGTTGCTGGCCACCGACGCCGACTGCGTCATGTACTCCCCGCTGCTGCCTGACAACGCCGTCGTCGCCGCCATCCTGCGCTCGGGCAAGAACGTCGTCACGCCGGTGGGCTGGGTGTATCCGGATCGCGGCAACCCGGCGGTCGCGGCACTGGAGGCGGCGGCGCGCGAAGGCGGGGTCACCCTGCACGGCTCGGGAATCCACCCCGGCGGCATCACCGAACGGTTCCCGTTGATGGTGTCGTCGCTGTCCTCGGCGATCACCCATGTGCGCGCCGAGGAGTACTCCGATCTGCGCACCTACAACGCTCCGATGGTGGTGCGCGAGGTGATGGGCTTCGGCCTGACCCCCGAACAGGCGATGAATGGCCCGATGGCGGTGCTGCTCGAGGCCGGGTTCAAGCAGTCGGTCCGGATGGTGGTCGACGAACTCGGATTCGCCGCCGAGCCACGGATCAGGTCCACCCAGGAGGTCGCCGTCGCGGTCACCGGCACCGACGAGTTGATCGTTCCGATGGAGGCCGGCACGGTGGCCGCGCGGCGGTTCCGCTGGGAGGCGATCATCGACGACAAGCCGGTGGTGACCGCGGCGGTCAACTGGCTGATGTGCGAGGTGGAGCTCGATCCGCCCTGGACGCTGGGCCCCGAGGGAGAACGCTTCGAGGTGGAGATCACCGGCGACCCGCACGTGTCGGTGACGTTCAAGGGGCTGCAGCCGGAGTCGGTGGCCGAGGGGCTGATCCGCAACCCCGGTGTGGTCGCCACCGCGAACCACTGCCTCAGCGCCATTCCCTCGGTGTGCCAGGCCGAGCCGGGGATCAAGACCTATCTGGACCTGCCGTTCATCGCCGGGCGGGCGGCACCTCAGCTTTGCAAGAAGACGAAAGCTCGATAGACTGGCGGTATGTGTGTTGCCGTAGTGAGTAGTCTAAACGGTTTACACACTAAAATAGGCAAAAATAAAGTTTGCTGTTGTTTGCTAGATTATCCGTTCCAGTGCAGGTCCCGGTGAACGCCACCCAGCGGCTGAGCCGCCTGACCCAGGCCATCACCGACCACATCGACCCGCAGAACCACGCGGGACGCATGTCAGGGCTGCTGGATGACCTCGACGTCGGCCTGGTCTCGGTGCACTCGATGCGGAACTTCGCTCACGTCAACGGCGCGGCAGGACGGTTGCTGAACATCTCCGCCGGTAACACCACGGCGGCCGAGTTCTCTGCCGTGATGAAACGCCTGGCGCAACGGGCTGTCAACAAGGCCGACATCGCCGCCGAAGCCGGCGAGCTCGAACTCGACCCATCCATCGACTACAAATCCGTCTGGGTGTTCCCGGAATCGCCCACGCATCTGGGTGTCGTGTCCAAGCCCGCCCCGTATCCGCGGTTCGACGGCCGCATCTGGGCGTTCTACGACAACTCCCCGGTGGCCGCGGCGATCGAGTCGGCCACGAACGCCGACGCACTGCTGCGGGCCAGCTCCGAGGCGATGATGGATCCGCAGACACTGCTGGAGGCGGTGTGGATCGATGGGCGGGCCGTCGATCTCATTCACCGCGATGTCAACCGGGCAGCGTGCGATTACCTCGGGCTGAGGCGACGGGACCTGGTCAACCACCCCATCACCGAATCACAGCCTGACATCGAGAACACCGGCCTGCTGGCAATGCTGCTGCGTTGCGTGGAAACGGGTGAGCCGGTGGTGCTCAATGACGTTCCGCACTACAGCGCGGTCGCGGAGGCCCCCCGCTATTACGACTTCCGCGGGGCGCGGGTCCGGCCCGGTGTGATGGCACTGACGTGGCGTGAGGTCACCGAGCGAGTGGAGCAGGCCCAGCGCATCATCGCGTCGGAGAACAGGCTTTCCCGCGAACTCAGCGGTGCCGCGCGGTACGTGGCGTCGATCATGCCCGGCCCGCTCGACGGGCCCGTCGAGGTGACGTCGCGGCATCTGGCCGCCGGCGAACTCAGTGGCGACAGCTTCGGCTACCGCTGGGTCGATGACGACCATCTGGTGTTCTACGTCGTCGACGTCTCGGGCCATGGGATGGCACCGGCGATGGTGTCGGTCTCGGTGCACAACCTGCTGCGCTCGGCGACCTTCGACCAGGAGAAGCTACTCGAACCCGCCGCCGTGCTGACCGAACTCAACCGGCTGTTCCAGATGGAGGGCCACGGCGGCAACTACTTCACCATCTGGTACGGCGTCTACCAGGCCTCGACACGGTTGCTGCGATTCGCCAGTGCGGGCCATCCGCCGGCGATCGTGTTGTCCCCCGCCGCTCCCCCGACCCAATTGGCCACCAAGTCCCTGCCGGTCGGACTGTTAGACGACACCGAATTCGCGACGGCGGAATATGAGGTGCCGCCGAAGACCGACATCGTGGTCTACAGCGACGGCGCATTCGACATCGCCTCGCCGGACGGTGCGCCGTGGTCGCAGCCGGAATTCGTCGACCTGTGCGGTCGGACGGCGCAGTGCGCGGACTGGACCCTCGGCAGCCTGCTCGACGGGGTCAACGCCGTGTCGGGGGGAGAGCCGTTCGGCGACGACTGCACTCTGCTGCGGCTGAGCTTCCCCTAGGGCGCTACCCGCGCGATGACCAGAACGCGCAGTGGTGGCGGGCGGCGAAGTCGGCACGCAGCGCCGAGCCCTCCGGTTGCAGTGACATCCGCTGCGGGTGATCGGGGTCAAGTGCGGGCCACTGCGGCTGGCCCTCGGAATCGGGTGAGCCGGTGGCCACGAAGCTGCTCCAGTAGGCGATCATCTGATCGGACAGCAGGCGCTGGGCGGGGTTGAGCGCCGGGGCGCCACCCATGTCGAACAGGTACCGCAGTTCCAGAGCGTGGCCCGCCCCGGGTGCAATGGGCGTGCGGCGCAACGGTTCCGGCACGGGGGCGTGGCGGTCGTTGAACTCGTAGGCGTACACCGGCCCGCGGCGGGCCAACCCCGCGGCGACGGTGTCGATCGGGCAGGCGAACACCCCGTCGGTGACCGCCGCGGCGTAGGCCAGCCCCGCGCTGCCGTCGTAACGGCTCAGCGGATAGCGGGCCGCCACCGCCGGCGCCTCGGTCCCGAAGGTCTGCTGCAACAGCGTGCGGTAGGGCGGCAGTCCCTTCTGCTTGAGATAGGTCATCGCCACGGACAACGAGAACTCGTCGGCGGTGGTGCCGATCAGCACGGGAACCCGCTCGGTGGGGCCGCGCGCGGCCGCCGTCGCCGGCGGCACCGGAAGCCGCGGAGTGCCGGTAACCGGTCCGGTGAGCACGTTGGCTCCGATGCGCGCGTAGGCCGGGCCGTCCTGCAGGGCGGCGGCGGGCAGGCCGTACAGACACCTGCGCGTCGTCGCCGGATCACCGCACCCGGCCTTGGCCGCATAGTCGCGGCTGATCCGCTCGGCGGCGGTGATGTCGGCCTGTGCCTGACACGGCCCGCTCTGCATGATCGCCGCGCGGAACAGTCCGGCGGACTCCGGTGCGACGAGGTGGTCGCACACCGACATCGCACCGGCCGACTCCCCGGCGATGGTGACCTTGGCGGGGTCGCCGCCGAACGCGGCGATGTTGTCCCGCACCCACCGCAGCGACGCCTGCTGATCGGCCAGACCGTAGTTGCCGGGGTCGGCGCCGAGGGCGGGGTGGGCGAGGAACCCGAGTGCGCCGAGGCGGTAGTTGACGGTGACGACGACGATGTCACCGCGGGTGGCCAGCCACTGGGCGTTGTAGATGTCGGAACTGCCGTTGAGGAAGCCTCCGCCGTGGATCCACACCATCACCGGCCGCGGCGTCGCCGGGGTGGCTCCGGCGGGCGTCCACACCGACAGGTTCAGGCAGTCCTCGCTGGTGGGCCGGCCGTAGTCGGGGTCGGCGGCGGTGTCCTGGATGCAGCGCAGGCCGGGCCCGGTGGCGTCGCGCACCGTCCGCCAGGGCACCGGGGCGACCGGCAGTTGCCAGCGCATCGGGCCCCGCGGGGCCGCCGCGTAGGGGATGCCCTGGAACA
>JBFYOQ010000049.1:0-11339 GCA_041303735.1 Mycobacterium sp. | reverse complement strand
GGCCCGCCCCCGCCCCGCACCGGTGCCGACCGGACCTCGGTGGTGCTGCGGATCGGCAATACGCCCGGCGCACTGGTCGCGGCAATGAGCGAGTTCGGCATTCGCGACATCGACCTCACCCGCATCGAATCCCGTCCCACCCGCACCGAACTCGGTACCTACATGTTCTTCCTCGACTGCGTCGGACACATCGACGACAACGCGGTGGCCGAAGCGCTCAAGGCGCTGAACCGCCGCTGCGATGACGTCCGGTACCTGGGCTCGTGGCCTACCGCCGCGGGGATCGGCGCGTTGCCCCCACGACTCGACGAGGCCGACGAGTGGTTGCAGCGGCTGCGACAGGGCCAGCGGTGAGTGGTCGGCTCATCCTGGTCCGGCACGGCCAGTCGCACGCCAACACCGAGCGCAGGCTCGACACCAGGCCACCCGGGGCCGACCTCACCGAACTGGGACGGGAACAGGCCCGGATTTTCGCCCGCACGCACGGTCACGCCCCCGGTCTGCTGCTGCACTCCGAGGCCCTCCGTGCCGCGCAGACCGCTGCGGAGATCGGCGGCGAATTCGCGCTCACCCCAACCGAAGTCGCCGGGATACATGAGGTGCAGGCCGGCGATCTGGAGAACCGAAACGACGACGACGCGATCGCCGCGTTCAACACGACCTACAGGAGCTGGCATGAGGGCGATCTCGCCGCCGCCCTGCCGGGTGGTGAGAGCGGAGTCGACGTCCTGGATCGTTATCTGCCGGTCGTGACCGATTTGCGACTGCGCTATCTCGACGACCCGGACTGGTCCCGGGATATCGTCGTGGTGAGCCACGGCGCCGCGATCCGATTGACCGCCGCTGTGCTGGCCGGGGTTCAGAGCGGGTTTGCCCTCGAACACCATCTGGCCAATACCGAGGCGGTCGCCCTGCTGCCGATCACCGAGGGCCGCTGGAGTTGCGTGCAGTGGGGATCGAAGTTGCCGCCGTTCTACCCCGAACCCGATGTCCACCCGGTTTCCGACGCCTTGGAATCAGCCGACCCCATGGGTTGACTCCGGCGCCTAGACCGCGACCACGTGGTCGGCACGCTCACCGCATTCGCACCCGATCGCCTCGCAGTCGATGCTCAGTGAGTGCATCAGCACTTCAGGATGAATGCAGTCCGGTTCCGTGCACTGCCGGTGCTGACCCGGATGGCGCACCAGTGTGCCGTGACAGTGCGGTAGACCGGCGAGACATTCACGACAGTCGGCACCCATGAGTTCTTTACTAGCACCGCTTTCGGAGGAGTATCGGATGCCGCGCCGGTGTATCGGGCGAGACCGCTGACCGGGCGTATGATCAAGGAGATACCGCCTATTCAGGCGTGGAAGTAGGAAACCAGCATCATGTCTCAACCTCGTTTGACTCGTCAGATCGCACTGGTGGCCGGAGCTGCTGCTGTCGTGGGCATGGGTGCCCTGACGGCCTGCAGCACCGACACCAAGGAGAAGCCGGCCGAGACGAAGTCTCCGTCGCAGAGCAGTGCGCCCGAATCCCCCTCGGCCGCACCGGAGCCCACTGAGAAGAAGGCGGGGCCGGGCGGCAACAACTCCTTCTCGCCCACCATCACCGCACGGCCCGCGCCCACCGCGCTGCCGGGCAACGTCATCACCGGCGGCTAGGCGCGCGACACATCGGATGGTCCCGGCGCGAACCGCGTCAGTCCCAGCCGAGTTCGTGAAGGCGGTCGTCGTCGATGCCGAAGTGGTGGGCGACTTCGTGGATGACGGTGACGGCCACCTCGTGGACGACGTCGTCATCGGTTTCGCAGACCTCCAGCACGCTGTCCCGGTAGATCGTGATGGCGTCCGGCAACGCCCCGGAATAGGCCGAGTCCCGCTCGGTGAGCGCGATCCCCTCGTAAACACCGAGTAGTTCCGGATCCTCGGGATGACGGTCCTCGACGAGAACGACGACGTTGTCCATGCCCTGAGCCAGCGGAGGCGGGATCAAATCCAACGCGTCGCAGACCAGTTCCTCGAAGCGCTCCGGACTCATCCGGACCGGCACTAGGAAGCTGCCGGAACGGGCGGCACTGCCGCGACGGGCACCGGGGGATCGGGAATTGGTGCCGGTCCCGGCGCAGGCGCCGTCTCGATCATGCTGGCCGCGGGCTCGACTGGCGCCAGAGGCGGCTGCTGGCGAAACGACATCGGCGGCATCGGCACGTTCAACCGCTCCTCCGGGATGGCCGGCGGCGGAATGGGCGGCTGTCCGTTGATCAGCAGCGGGCCTTTCGCACTGTTGATCAGCGTGGCCCAGCCGCCGTTGCCCAAGGTTGCCCCGATGCTGCACGACACCTGCCGGCTGCCGGCAGTCCAACTCGGCAGCGACACGGTGCTGTAAATCAGCGTGAGGGTGGTGTCACGCAACTGGACCGGTGCGAGGAAGGCATCGGTCATCCGGGTGCAGACATCCTTGATGAACGCATCCTGATCCGGTTCGGACGGCAGAGCGTCCGGGAACCTCTCAGCCAGGTTCACCGCGCCGGTGATCTCCATGGCGTGCGGGGCCGAGCAGTCCGCGGGAACGTCGGTCGGCTGGTTGGTGGCCGGGTCGATACCCAGGCAGGTGCCCGCCGGCCAGACCTTGGACTGATCCAGATCGGCGACCCGTCCGGTGAAGACCACCTGCTGATTTCCCGGCCCGGGCAGTTGCAGCCCGCACAGCATCCGGCGCTCGCCGGACTGCTTCCAGGCCTTGTCCCCCGCCCATAACAGGCTGATGCTGAACCGGCTGTTGGGGTCGTACTTGGCGCCCAGATAGCGCTCAACGGCAGGTTCACACTGCTCGAGGCTGATCTGCTGGATGCGGGCCGGCGAGGGCGGCGCGGCGTCCGGTCCGTACTCGCTGCCCGGGTAGGTGCGCATGTCGACGCTATCGGCGACCTCGAAGCGGTGCTCCTGGGTGCAATCCACGATGGTCGCCGCATCGGGGGCGTTATCCGGCCAGTTCAGGCAGTCGCCGGGGCCGGCGTCGGCAAAGGTCTTGTTGGCCGCCGCGGTCGGCCGGTCTGCGACGGCGTAGGAGCCGAGCGGTCCCCGGCCGCCGATCGGCAAGGCGGTCACCACACCGGCGATCAGCAGAGCACCCAGCGCGGTCAGCAACAGCGCGCGGCGCGTCGAGGTGGCGTGCAGCGCCCCGAAGCGGCCTCGGCCGCCGTCGGATTCGGCCCGTTCATCGGCACGTTCGGATAGCTGCAACATCGCCGTCCATTGTGTCAGGTCGGTTCCGGGCAGTCACAAGTGCTGGTGGGTGACCGTTACGGGGTTGTGCTGTGTGTGAAAGCTAGGGTGCAGTACGTGATCGACCTCAAGCTGGTGCGGGAGAACCCTGACGCGGTGCGCCGGTCACAGCTGATCCGCGGCGAGGACCCGGCGCTGGTGGATGCGCTGCTTGCCGCCGACACCGCGCGCCGTGCGGCCGTCTCGGCGGCCGACACGCTTCGCGCCGACCAGAAGGCCGCCAGCAAGAAGGTCGGGGCGGCGTCGCCGGATGAGCGGCCGGCCCTGCTCGAGGATGCCAAGAGGCTCGCCGCCGCGGTGAAGCAGGCAGAAACACGACAGGCCGGCGCCGACGTGGCATTCACCGCGGCGCACATGGCCATTCCCAATGTCGTCCTCGACGGCGTCCCGGCCGGCGGCGAGGATGACTTCGAGGTCCTCGAGGTCGTCGGCAGCCCGCCGGTGATCGAGCAGCCGAAGGATCATCTCGAACTCGGCGAGGCGCTGCGACTCATCGACACCGAACGCGGCGCCAAGGTGTCCGGGGCGAGGTTCTATTTCCTGACCGGTCACGGCGCCCTGCTGCAACTGGGTCTGCTTCAGCTGGCGGTGCGGCTGGCCGTCGATAACGGCTTCACCCTGATGATCCCGCCGGTCCTGGTTCGGCCCGAGGTGATGGCGGGCACCGGGTTTCTCGGTGCGCACGCCGATGAGGTGTACCGGGTGGACTCCGATGACCTATATCTGGTTGGCACCTCAGAGGTTCCGCTGGCCGGCTATCACGCCGGCGAGATCCTGGACCTCTCGGCCGGCCCGCTGCGGTATGCGGGCTGGTCGTCGTGCTTCCGCCGCGAGGCCGGCAGCTACGGCAAGGACACCCGTGGGATCATCCGGGTACATCAGTTCGACAAGGTGGAGGCGTTCGTCTATTGCCATCCGGAGGATGCCGAGGAGGAGCACCGCAAGCTGCTCGGTTGGCAGCGGCGGATGCTGGAATTGATCGAGGTGCCCTACCGGGTCATCGACGTCGCCGCCGGCGACCTCGGCTCCTCGGCGGCACGCAAGTACGACTGCGAGGCGTGGGTACCCACCCAGCAGGCGTATCGGGAACTCACCTCCACGTCGAACTGCACGACGTTCCAGGCCCGTCGGCTGGCCACCCGCTACCGCGACGCGGCCGGCAAGCCGCAGATCGCTGCCACCCTCAACGGCACGCTGGCGACCACCCGGTGGCTGGTCGCCATCCTGGAGAACCATCAGCAGCCCGATGGCACCGTCCGGGTTCCCGCGGCGCTGGTTCCCTACGTCGGGACGGAGGTGCTGGCGTAAGTGATCGGCATGGACCTCGACGAATTGCGCGGCTGGTTCGGCTTCGGCGTGGCCGGCAATTTCGCCGGTCACCTCGAACAAGCCGGTGAGTCAGGCGATTTCGCCACCGTCGCGAGTCGCGGGAACGCCCCCAAGGGGATCTTTCCCTGGTACGCGCCCGGGCACGACAGTTTCCTGGGCCGGTTTCCGCTGTCCCACGACGCGCTGCTGGTGCCGGCGGTCACCGAGTCCGACGGTCCGCTGAATCTGCAGATCGAGCCCGAGGTGGGCCTGGCATGCGAAGTGGTGTGGGAGGCCGACACGGTGGTGACGCTGCGCCCGTTCGCGCTCGGCGCCTTCAATGACTGCTCGATCCGGCGTCCGGGCGCGCCGAAGATCAGCGTCAAGAAGAACTGGGGACCCGCTTCCAAGGGGGTGGCCGCCGAGTTCTTCGACATCGGTGACCTCACCCCCGACGGGCCGACGGCGACGCTTCGGCTGATGTGTCATCTCCGGACCACAGACGGTGCCGACCACGAGTACGGCGTGGACAGTCCACTGCTCGGCTACTCCTACTACGGCGAGGTCCTCCTTGACTGGGTCGTCGAACGGCTGGCCAACCAGAAAGGTTCACCCCAGACGCCGCTGGAGGATGTCGGCGCGTTGATGGTGGCCTGCGGCCGTCCGCGCAGGGTCCTGATCGGCATCGGCGCCACCCGCTACACCGCCCTGGGTGAATCGACCTATCTGCAACCCGGTGACGAGGCGATAGTCCGGGTGTACGACACCGCCGGTCCGGATTCCTCCGAACTGCGTCAGCTGGTCAGCGAACCTGCGGGCGGAGGCGGCGCACCCTAGCGGCCCAGCACCTCGTCGAATAGGGCGAGGAACGCGCCCGGGTCGGCCGGCGTGAACGCCGGACTCGGCCAGGTCCCTAAAACCTCGAGAGTGATCAGGGTCGAACGCAGCGGACGCTGCACGTCGAGGGGAAGCCAGCGGCGCAGGTCCGAGCTTCCCCAGATCCGCAGTCGCTGCACGAACAGGCCCAGCGGCTCAGCCTTGTAGCGCTGGATCGATTGCAGCGGAATCACTTTCGAAGTGCCCGAGGGGAAGTGATACCGGCGGAGCGTCAGCGCCTGGCGATCCAGTTGGACCAGGCCGTCGTCGTAGTACTGCCGCGGAGGTCGCGTCACATCTGTGAGCAGCGCAACTCGTGGCCCTTGCTGGTCAAGCACCGCCCCGTCGTGAGATCCCATTTCCAGCCGTGCAGATTGCAGGTCAACGTCGTCCCCTCGACCACCCCGAACCTCGACAGGTCGGCCTTGAGGTGCGGGCAGCGGCGCTGGACCTCGTATCCGTCGATCGTGATGGTCGAGGTGTCGTCGTGCGCCTCGGCGAACCACCCGTCGGCGTAGGCGATGCGCTCGTCGGTGAGACACTTGAAGAAGGTGTACAGGTACTCGTTGTAACCGCCGACCCGCCAGGCCTTGAAACGGGTGGACAGGAAGATGGTGTTGACCCAGTCGGGTTCGGAGTCGCGCAGCACGGTGCGCACCAATTCCGGTGCGATCTCGAATCCGTACCGGAACTTCTCGTCTGAGATGGGCTCGCGGACAGTGCGTTTCGGGAAGTCAAGTACCACGGTTTCGGCACCCATCTTCAACTCCACCGGGTAGCCGATACCGTCACAGATCTGGTCGCTGGCGAGCATGATCGGCTCGAAGCTGGCCCGCAGGCCCTCCAGTAGGGGTTCACCGCCGGCGGGCGCCCAGCGGGCTTTCTCCGCGGCCAGCACCGGAGCCATGCGCTGCGCGTAAGCGGCGATGTAGTCGGCTTTACCCGTTGTGAAGATGCTCTCCACCTCGTCGTCGGGCAGCGGGTGCGTCAGCGACATCAGTTGGGAGCCGGTGAAATCGGCGACCGAACCCGGGATCATCAGGAGCCCACCGGTGTGGCCGTGGTTTTGCAGTTGTTTGAGGAACACCATCTGGTCCGGGAAGATGTTGGCCGGATCACCGTGGTCGTCGTTGAGGTCGCGCAGTTCAGGATCAAGGAAGCACGGCGGTCCGGCCGACGGGATCACCCACGAGGCACCGACATCGGCGATGTACTGCCGGCAGCGGTCCATCCCGCGCTGACGCTTTTGGATTCCGAACGCCTCCTTCGCGCGCTCGGGCATGTCATAGACCATCGGGTACCAGATGGCGCCCGAGTACTGCGTCATATGCACATCAACGTGACCGAACTCCGCCAGCGCGTCGAGACTCAGCGGTCTCGAGTCGTTCATGTTGAACACCGTCGTCGTGCCGTCGGAGACCACGAGACCGGAGTCGCCGATCGGACCGTCCGCGGGGGCACGCAGCGCGATGATCATCACGTCCAACTCGCCCCTGGGTCCAGGAACGCGGTGCTTCACCGAATCCTCGGTTTCGAAGAACCGGTGGAAACCGAGTGTGGACAGTTCGCGTTTGAGGTCGGGCACCGGGAACTCCGGCAGCAGCACCACCGCGTCTTTGTTGACGTGCTCGGCCAGCAGTGCGGGGTCGAAGTGGTCCTTGTGCAGATGCGAGATGTAGAGGAAGTCGCAGTCACCGATCACCGGCCAGTCCAGCCCGCTGTTGTCCGGGAAGACGAACCACGAACCGAAGTAAGCGGGATTGAGCCATGGATCGCACAGCACGCTGCCGGCCCGGGTGTCGAGCCGGAAGCCGGCATGACCGATGCTGGTGAGCTGCACGGATATCCCTCCCACTGGTGGATGCGCCCTCAAGAGCTTAACCGCCGCGCGGCCCACTAGGCTGGCTGCTGTGGAGCGGGCATACGAGACCGTCATTGCCGGCGTTCGTACGCTCTGGCGCGTCCAGGGACTGCGGATCACCATCACCGGGAGCGAGCACCTACCGGCCACCGGTGGCGCGGTGGTGGCGATCAATCACACCGGCTATCTCGATTTCACCTTCGCAGGACTTCCCTTCTACAACCTCCGCCCCCGGCGGCTGATGCGCTACATGGTCAAAAAAGAGGTCTTCGACAACAAGATCACCGGGCCGGTCGTGCGCACTCTGCGCCACATCCCCGTCGACAGAAGCAGCGGCGCCGCCTCCTTCGACGCCGCCGTCACACTGCTCAAGGCTGGGGAGTTGGTCGCCGTTTACCCGGAGGCGACCATCAGTCGCAGCTTCGAACTCAAGGAGTTCAAATCCGGGGCGGCCCGGATGGCGATCGCCGCCGACGTGCCGATCATCCCGCACATCGTCTGGGGTGCGCAGCGCATCTGGACCAAGGATCATCCCAAGAAGATGTGGCGGCCCAAGGTGCCGATCTCGGTGGCGGTCGGCGAACCGATCCCGCCCACACTGCCGCCGACCGAACTGACCGCGCTGCTGCGCTCACGTATGCAGCATCTGCTCGAGCACGTTCAGGATGCCTACGGCCCCTACCCGCCCGGTGAGTTCTGGGTTCCGCATCGACTCGGCGGCGGAGCCCCGACGCCCGCGCAGGCGGCCGAACTGGAAGCGGCCGAACTGGCCGAGCGGGCCGCCCGTCGTGACCAGCGCGACGGCGGAGCCTCCCACTGATGCTGCCCACTCTGATCGCCACCGATGTGGACGGGACGCTTCTCGATCCCGCCGAGCGGATCACTGTCCGAACCCGCGAAGCGGTGCTGGCGGCCATCGCGGGGGGGGCCACGTTCGTTCTGGCCACCGGCAGACCACCGCGCTGGATCCCACCGGTCGTCGAGCAGTTGGGATTCGCGCCCATAGCGGTCTGCGCCAACGGGGCTGTCATCTACGACGCGGCCACCGACCGGGTGATCTCGGCGCGCACCCTGGCCGTGGACGAGTTGACCGAACTCGCCGAGATCGCGGTCCGGGTGGTTCCCGGCGCCGGGTTGGCTGTGGAGCGGATCGGGGACAGCGCCCACGACACCGCGACACCACAATTCGTCAGCGCTCCGGGCTACGAACACGCCTGGCTCAACCCGGACAACACTGAGGTCTCCTACTCCGACCTGCTCAGCGCACCGGCCATCAAGCTGCTGGTGCGCAAGCCGGGAATGCCGAGCTCCGAGTTGGCGGCGGCGCTGGCCCAACACGTCCGCGCCCTCGGTGACATCACCTACTCCACCAACGACGGACTGGTCGAGATCAGTCCGGTCGGGATCAGCAAGGCGATGGGTGTCGATGAGATCGCCCGGCCGTTGGGCATCACCGCCGAGGACGTGGTCGCCTTCGGCGACATGCCCAATGACGTCCCGATGCTGCGCTGGGCGGGCCACGGTGTCGCGATGGGCAACGCCCATTCCGACGCGGTGGCCGCGGCCGACGAGGTGACCGCGGGCAACGACGACGACGGCGTCGCACGCGTACTCGAGCGCTGGTGGCTGTAGGGGAGTCGATCAGTTCAACTGGATGCGGCTGAACCGCTCCAGTTGGGTGGGCGGCCCGTCGACCGGCGGCGGCGGCAGGACCAGGCTGACCCCGTCGATCACCCGGACCACGTTGTGTGTCAGTCGATCGAAGTTCAGTGTGCCGTGCGCAAAATTCTGCACGATCCACTCCGGTTCGGCGATCTCACCGCTGGTGGGCATTCCCAGTGCGCCGCGCTCGTAGCCCAGCGATGCCCACGCCTGGTAGATGGCGCCGGTGAGCGGCTGGGCTCCGGTCGCCGGGGACCAGTACATCGCTCCCCGTTCGAAGGTGGCGTATCGCGTCGCGCCGTAACCGGCTGCCTCGGGCGAAGTCGGTGTGCCCAGCGGACCGGCCATGCCGCCATCGGTCTCCCACCGAGCCAGGATCGCCCCTCCCCGCAGGGCGTCGAAGACATCGGGCGGTTTGTTGAAATTCGCTGCCACCAAACGGATCTGATCGAGGGCGGCGTACCCCGCGTTACCGGGACATTCGGTGTTACCGACATCGCGATGCGCGAAGATCTCCGGAAGGACGGGTGTCGCGCCGGCCGGGAACAGCGTTTGGGAACCGCCGGCGGACTTCAGCCGCACAGTGTCGAGGGGGTCGACCCGGTCCAGGCTCAACCGCCACCCGAGAAGCCGGCCAGTCGTTCGGATCATGACGTCGGGCGGCGGTACGTCCTCGAAATCACCGATCAGGGAGACGCCCCACACGTCGCGGTTGAATCCGCCGGTATGGGAGCCCAGTACGTCCTTGGTGATGCCGCCGGCTCGACCCTCGAAAACCTGTCCGTACTTGTCCACCAATGCGTTGTAGGCGATGTCGCACCACCCGAGCGTCATGGTGTGATACGCGTAGATCGACCGGATGATCGCCGCGGAGTCTTCCGGCGCGTAGTCGTTGCCTGTTGCGGTGTGGTGCAGCACAGCAGCCCGCAGACCGTCCCCGTAGGACGGTCCCCCGCACCGATAGGAGTTGCCCGCGCCCCACTGCGCCCGGCTGATGATGTTCGGGGGCTGACCCGGCGCGAGATTGGCTGTCGGTGGAGTCCACTGGGTGTCGACCGGGCTCTGCGGCGGTGTGATGAGGATGGCCGACATCGTCTGCGTCAGCGGTTCGGTGGTGTTGGCGGGGATGTAACCGAGTTCGCGGCCTGCGTCGAGACCGGTCTGCGGTGGCTCGGTGGTCACCGGGGCGCCGGCCGGACGGGTGACCGCAATCTGGACGGTGTTGGTCGCACCGACATAGATGGGGTCGGTGCCGTGCGTGCCGTCCCCCTCGACGTCTTCGGAGCCCAGTTCGAATCGCTCGGTGGTGTACCAGGGGCCCCACGATCCGTCCTGCCGCTTGGCGCGGATCCGGGCGGAGGTCCCGGTGAGATCGCTTCCGGTCAGCGCCACCATCGAGAACGGCGTCGACTGATTGATCTCCCGAACGGTCTCGCCACCGCCAACGCCGGCCAGCGGTTGCTGGCTCAGGACGGTGTCCTGCGCGCTCACCGGATTTCGCGACTCCGAACCCGTCACACCGCTGAGGGCCAACGGCAACATCACGACTGTTGCCGCAATCGCGGTGAGCAGGATCGTCGGCGCTCGACGGCGGGCAGGCACACAGCGATGTTACGTATGTGTCCTATGGTGCAGACGTTTCGACACGGGCTATTGATGACAATGTGAATAAAGGGGTTGAGTGCCTCCACCTGCAACGGCACCGCAGGGGCCTTTCCGGGTGCCTCGGCCTGACCGGCCAGTCCCACCCTGCGGTGCCGTTTCGGTGCAGGCTTCTAGGAGACGGCAGCGACGCCGGCGGCCTCGACCGCCGGGGCTGCCGCCGCCGGAGCTACTGCGGCAGCGGCTCCAGCGTTCTGGATCGCCTGGGTGATGCCCGGCATCACGATGCCTTTGAGCAGATCGACCGCCTGGCCGACGCCCAACTGATTGGCCGCACTGCTCAGGTCGCCGATGATGCCGCCGCTCGCGGGAGCGGATGTCAGCGGCATCCCGATCGACGGGTCACCCAGGATGGGGTACGTGCCGGCCACAGGGCCCAGCGGAGCCGAGATCGGCTGCTCAATGGGCAGGCCGATACCGATGGCTGACGGGCTGGTGAGAGCCGGGTTCGGGCCCAACTGCGGCATGGTGAGCCCCGGATCGGTCAGGCTCGGCATGGTCAGGCCCGGCGTGGTCAGACCAGGGGTGATCAGACCAGGATCGGTGAGGGATGGCAGTGACGCCGCCGGTGACGGCGTCGTCAACCCCGGCGTCGTCAACCCCGGCGTCGTCAACCCCGGCGTCGTCAACCCCGGCGTCGTCAGGCTCGGCGTCGTCAACCCCGGCGTGGTCAGGCTCGGCGTCGTCAACCCCGGCGG
>JBFYOQ010000048.1:0-18869 GCA_041303735.1 Mycobacterium sp. | reverse complement strand
ACCCGGAGGAGGTGGAGGGGGCGCTCAAGGGCCACCCCGACGTCTTCGACGCACTCGTGGTCGGCGTTCCCGACGATCGCTACGGACAGCACGTCGCGGCGGTGGTGGCACCGCGCAAGGGTGCCAAGCTCTCGCTCGCGGCGCTGGATACCTTCGTGCGCAGGGAGATCGCCGGCTACAAGGTGCCCCGCAGCCTGTGGATCGTCGATCAGATCAAACGTTCGCCGGCGGGTAAGCCCGACTACAAGTGGGCCAAGGAGCAGACCGAGCAACGGCCCGCCGACGAGGTGCACGCCAAGCATTCCGGGAGCAAGTGATGCACACCGAGCTGTGTGACCGATTCGGCATCCGGTACCCGATCTTCGTCTTCACCCCGTCGGAGAAGGTGGCCGCGGCTGTCACCCGCGCCGGCGGCATGGGGGTGTTGGGATGCGTGCGGTTCAACGATGCGCACGAACTCGAATCGGTGCTGTGCTGGATGGACGACAACACTGACGGCTTGCCCTACGGCGTCGACATCGTCATGCCGGCCACGGTGCCGACCGAGGGTACGTCGGTGGATATCAACCAACTCGTTCCGCAGGCGCATCGCGACTTCGTCGCCAAGACCCTGGCCGATCTCGGCGTCCCGCCACTTCCCGGTGACGGGCCGGGCAGCGAAGGTGTGCTGGGCTGGCTGCACTCGGTGGCACGCTCGCATGTCGACGTGGCGCTCGGACATCGGATCTCGTTGATCGCCAACGCCCTTGGCTCGCCGCCCGCCGATGTCCTCGAGCAGGCGCACGCCGCCGGGGTGCCGGTGGCGGCACTGGCCGGCACCGCGGCCCATGCGCGCCGGCACGCCGACAACGGAGTGGACATCGTCGTCGCGCAGGGCTACGAGGCCGGCGGGCATACCGGTGAGATCGCATCGATGGTGCTGGTTCCCGAAGTCGTCGACGCGGTTGGTCAGACGCCCGTACTGGCCGCCGGCGGCATCGGCACCGGCCGACAGGTCGCCGCATCGCTCGCCCTTGGTGCGGCCGGGGTGTGGATGGGCTCGGCGTTCCTGACCGCCGCCGAATACGACCTCGGGGTCGGCGGCGGGCAGGGTCGCTCGGTGATCCAGGAGGCGCTGCTGGCCGCCACCTCCAGCGATACCGTGCGCCGCAAGATCTACTCCGGCAAGCCCGCCCGGCTGCTGAAGAGCCGCTGGACCGACGCCTGGGATGCCGAGGGCGCACCTGAACCGCTGCCGATGCCGTTGCAGAACGTCCTTGTCGCGCAGGCCCATCAACGGATGGCGCAGTCCCACGACCCCACCGTGGTGGCCATGCCGGTCGGTCAGATCGTCGGCCGGATGAACGAGATCCGGCCCGCCGCCGACATCATCGCGGAGTTGGTGTCCGGTTTCGAGGCGGCCACCCGGCGCCTCGACGGTTTCCGCGACACCTGAGCCGGTGCGTCTAGTGTCGGTGCGGTGAACGGCGCCCAGGCACTCATCACCACCCTGGTCGGCAACGGCGTGCGGGTGTGTTTCGCCAACCCGGGAACCTCGGAGATGCACTTCGTCGCCGCACTGGATGCGGTGCCCGAGATGCGCGGCGTGCTGACTCTGTTCGAAGGAGTCGCCACCGGCGCGGCCGACGGATACGCGCGGAGGTCGGGTGATCCCGCAGCGGTGCTGCTGCATCTGGGCCCCGGCCTGGGCAACGGTCTGGCGAACCTGCACAACGCCCGGCGCGCCCGGGTTCCGATGCTGGTGGTCGTCGGCGACCACGCCACCTATCACAAGCACTACGACGCCCCGCTGGAGTCGGATATCGACTCGGTGGCCGAGACCGTCTCCGGGTGGGTGCACCGGTCGATGGACCCCGCGCAGGTGGCGGCCGACACCGTCGACGCAATCGGGTTTGCGCGCTCCGAAGCGCGGATCGCCACCATCATCCTGCCTGCCGACGTGTCGTGGTCCTCAGGTGCCGAACTCTGCGAACGGACTGCGCAGCAACAGGTTCCGGAGTCTGCCGACACCCACCCGGTCGAGGTGGCGCTGAAATCCGGTGCGCCGACGGTGATCCTGATCGGCGGCGACGCCACCCGCGCTGACGGTCTGGACGCCGCCGCGCGCCTGGCCGAGCGGTTCGGCGCGCGGGTGTTCTGCGAGACCTTCCCCGCCCGGCTCGAACGAGGTGCGGGCATCGCGGCTGTCGAGCGGATCGCCTACTTCGGCGAAGCCGCGGCCGCTCAACTCGACGGCGTCCGCCACCTCATCCTGGCCGGGGCCGCTTCGCCGGTGACGTTCTTCGGCTATCCCGGTAAGCCGAGCGACCTGGTGCCCGAGGGCTCCGAGGTGCACACCCTGGCCGGGCCGGTCGGCGCCGCAGCCGCATTGGGGGCGCTGGCCGACAGGCTGGCGCCGGGCACCCGCGCGGCCACCGCGGCACTGTCGCGGCCGGCGTTGCCGTCCGGGCCGCTGGCGGTGCAGACCGCGGCCGATGTCGTCGGCGCACTGCTGCCGGACCGGGCGATCGTCGTCGACGAATCCAACACCTCCGGATTCCTGCTGCCCCAGGCCACCGCCGGGGCGCCGCGGCACGACTGGCTGACCCTGACCGGTGGCGCCATCGGGTACGGCCTGCCGGTGGCGATCGGCGCCGCGATCGCCGAACCGGACCGCCCGGTGCTATGCCTGGAGTCCGACGGTTCGGCGATGTACACCATCTCCGCGCTGTGGACCCACGCCCGCGAACGCCTCGACATCACCACCGTCGTCTTCGCCAACCGGGCCTACGACATCCTGCGCATCGAACTGCAGCGGGTGGGCGCAGGGGAGCAGGGGCAGCAGCCCGGACCCAAAGCCGAGTCGCTGCTCGACCTGACCGGTCCGACAATGGATTTCGTGCAGATCGCCCACGGCATGGGGGTGCCGGCCCGGCGGGTGGATACCGCCGAGGATCTGGCCGGCGCTCTTCGGTGGGCGCTCGACGAGCCCGGCCCGCACCTGATCGAGGCCGTCATGCCGTCGATCGCGGGCTAGCGCTTCACCTCGAAGATCGGATCCCCACACTCAAGCGCCTCGGCGGCCAGCACGCGCTTGAGCACCTTGAAGGTCTCGGTCCTCGGCAGCGAGGTGGCCACCCGCACGAACGATGGCCACTGCTTGGGGCCCAGATCGGACTGCGCGGTAAGGAACACCCGGAACTCGTCGGCGTCGAACGCGGTGCCCTCCGGTAGGACCAGTGCGGCCATCACCCGGTCACCGACATCGGGATCCGGGATCGGATACACCACGACCTCGGTCACCCCGGGATAGCGCATCAGCACCCGTTCGATCGGGGCGGTGCCCAGGTTCTCGCCGTCCACCCGCATCCAGTCACCGAGCCGGCCGGCGAAGTAGGCGAACCCGGCCTCGTCGCGGTAGGCGAGATCACCGCTGCGATAGGCTCCGCCCACCATGCGCTCGGCTTCTGCGGCGGGGTCCTTGTAATAGCCGCGGAACTGCCCCGGACCTTTGACGTTGACCAGCTCCCCGATCACACCCGGCGGACAGGGGAGGCCGGTGTCCACATCGAGGATCTCCAACTCCTCCGGTAGCGGGCCCAGGGAGCCCTCGGGGGTGTCGGGGGTGCGGCCGATCGCGATTCCGCCCTCGGTGGAGCCGAAGCCGTCGATCACCGTCACCGCGAACCGCTGCGCGAAACGGCCGATGTCGCGTGGCGCGCCCTCGTTGCCGTACATGATCCGCAGCGGGTTGTCCGCGTCGTCCGGCCGTGGCGGCGTGGCCAGGATGTAGGACATCGGCTTGCCGACGTAGTTGGCGTAGGTGGCACCGAAGCGCCGTATGTCATCGACGAACCCGGACGCGGAGAACTTGCGCCGCAGGGCAATCGAGCCGCGCGCGGCGACTGCCGGCGCCCAGCCCGCCATCACCGCGTTGGAGTGGAACAGCGGCATGGACAGATAGAACACGTCGTGGGACCCGAGGCCGAACCGCTGCGAGAGCATCACACCCGGTCCGGCGACCTTCTCATGCGTGCACCGCACCGCTTTCGGGTCGCCGCTGGTGCCGGAGGTGAAGATCAGCATGAACAGATCCTCGACCGCGCTGGCGCCGAAGCTGACCGGCGCACCCCGGAAGCTGGCGAGTTCATCCGACCACGACGGGCTGCGCACATCGAGCACGTCGATACCCGCGGGGGCGAAGTCCGCACCGTAGGACACCGGGTCGGAGTCGGTCAGCACCAGTTGGCAGTCGGCGTGGGCGATGTCGCGGGCCAGCGCGGCACCGCGGCGGGTGGGGTTCAGGCCGACCGGCACCACACCGCTCAGACCGGCCGCCACCAGCAGTTCGGAGAACAGCGGTGTGTTGCCGAGCAGGACGCCGACGTGCGGCGGCCGATCCGGATCGAGCCGGGCGCGCAGCAGCGCCGCCAGCGCAGCTCCGGCCTCGATGTGCCGGCGCCACGACACGTTCGAGCCGTCGTCGGCGCGCACGCCGCGGTCGTCGACGTCGGCCAGCGGCTCCAGCAGTTGCGTGACGGTGGGCAGCACGTGGTGTGTGAACCGGCTAGGGGGGCGTCTCGGCTACGCGGGTGAGACGGCTAAGTCCCGGCCGATGGCACGCAGTGCGGCGGTGGCCCCGCCGAGGGCGAACTCGGTCTGCTTGGCGGTGATGAAGTAGCGGTGCACCGGGTGGTCCATGTCGATGCCCACGCCGCCGTGGACGTGCACCGTGGTGTGCGCGACGCGGTGGCCGGCCTCGGCGGCCCAGAAGGCGGCCGTGGCCACCTCGATGTCGGCGGGCAGATCCTCGGACAGCCGCCAGGACGCCTGCTCGAGTGTCAGCCGCAGGCCTTTGATCTCGATGTAGTCGTCGGCCAGCCGCTGCCCGACGGCCTGGAAGCTGCCGATCGGACGGCCGAACTGCTCGCGGGTCCGTGCGTACTCGGCGGTGAGTTCCAGTGCCCGCTCCAGCACGCCGAGTTGGTAGGCCGTCAGCCCGAGTGCCCGGTGGGTGCTCAGCCACGCCAGCACGTCGCCGCCGCCGACGCGGTGCTCGGCGCTCAGTTCCACACCGTGCAGGTCCAGTTCGCCGGCGCTGTTCTGCCCGGTGGTCTGCAGGGCGGTCACCGTGACGCCGGCGTGGCCGGCCGGGACCAGGAACACCGCGGTGCCGGAGTCGGTTTCGGCCGGTACCAGGAAAGCGTCGGCAACCGGACCGAAGGGCACCTGGGTGCGGGTGCCGGTGAGCCGGAAGCCGTCACCGGCGGCGGTCGCCGTCACGGGTGCCTGGCCGAACTCGCCGTCGAGGGCGGCGGTGACGATCTTCTGGCCGGCCACCGCCGGTACCGCCCAGGCCTGCTGCAACGCGGGCGAGCCGAAGTGGGCCAGGGCACCGCCGGCCAGGACCACTGACTCCAGGTACGGCACGGCTGCGATCTGTCGTCCCAGCGCGGTGAGGATCGCGGTCTGCTCCAGCACGCCGAACCCGCCCCCGCCGACCGATTCCGGCGCGGCGGTGCTCAGCACGTCGGCGTCGATCAGCTTGCTCCACAGCACGGTGTCGAGCCGCTGGTCGAGGGAATCCAGATCCTTCTGGTGCTGCGGCGTGCAGACAGACTCCACAATTGTTGCGACCAGCCCGGAAAGATCCTTGGACGCTTCTGTCTTGGTGAAATCCATTTTTTTACAACGCCTTTCAGCGGTTTGCGCGAGGCAGGCCGAGGGCCGCCATGCCGATGATGTCGCGCTGCACCTCGTTGGTTCCGCCGCCGAAGGTGAGGATCAGCGACGAGCGGTGCATCCGCTCCACCCGGCCGCGCAGCAGCGCACCGGGCGATTCCTGGCGCAGCGTCGCCGACGGGCCGAGGATCTCCATCAGCAGCCGGTAGGCCTCGGTGGCGAACTCGGTGCCGAACACCTTGGCCGCCGAGGCGTCGCCCGCCGAGGGCGCTTCGTCCTGCGCCGACGCCAACTGCCAGTTGATCAGCTTGAGGTACTCCACCTTTGCGTGCACCCGGGCCAGATTGAGCTGCACCCACTCGGCGTCGATCAGCCGCGCGCCGCTGGCGTCCTTGGTGTTCTGCGCCCACTCGCGCACCAGGTTCAGCGCGGTGATGATCGGCTGCGCCGAGACCAGTGCGACCCGCTCATGGTTGAGCTGATTGGTCACCAGGTTCCAGCCGGCGTTCTCCTCGCCGACCCGGTTGCCGACCGGCACCCGCACGTCCTGGTAGTAGGTGGCGCTGGTGCCCGCACCCGCCATGGTGTGCACCGGTGTGTAGGAGAAGCCCTCCGCGCTGGTCGGCACGATCAGCACCGAGATGCCACGGTGCTTCTTGGCCTCGGTGTTGGTGCGCACCGCGAGCCATACGTAGTCGGCGTACTGGATGAGGCTCGTCCACATCTTCTGGCCGTTGATGACGTACTCGTCGCCGTCGCGCACCGCCGCGGTGCGCAGATTCGCCAGGTCGGTACCCGCGCCGGGCTCGGAGTAGCCGATGGAGAAGTGGATGTCGCCGCGGGCGATCCCGGGCAGGTAGAACTTCTTCTGCTCCTCGGTGCCGAAGGCCATGATGGTCGGCGCGACACTGTTGATCGTCAGGAACGGAACGGGCGCGCCGGCGACGGCCGCCTCGTCGGTGAAGATCAGCTGATCCATGGTGGAGCGGGCCTGGCCGCCGTACTCCTTCGGCCAGCCCAGTGCCAGCCAGCCGTCGCGGCCCATCTGGGCGACGGTCTCGCGGTAGACGTTGCCACTGCCGTACTCGCCCGCCGTCGACATCAGAGCCTCGCGGCGCTCCGGTGTCATCAGGGTGTCGAAGTACGCGCGGAGCTCGCGGCGAAGCTCCTCCTGTTCGGGGGTGTAGCTGATCCGCATGGCCTGTGAACCTCCGGGCTCGGTGGTGAGTTCGGCGACCCCGCCGACCCTCTTTTTGTAACAGGTTCTAGTCTTGGAATCCACCCTGCGATAATGGCCTTATCGTGACGTTGGAAGTCCAGGAGGAGTCATGCACGTCGAAGTGGACCGTGATCGCTGTGAAGGCAACGCAGTCTGCGTGGGAATCGCGCCGGATCTGTTCAAACTCGACGACGACGACTACGTGATGGTCACCAAGGACCCCATCCCCGCCGACCAGGAGGCACTGGCCGAGCAGGCGATCGCCGAATGCCCCCGCGCGGCCCTGAGCCGCCGGGACTAGAGGCATTCATCCCTTGGACGCTTCCCTGGACCTGACCGGTCGGGTCGCGGTGGTGACCGGTGCCGCCGCCGGACTCGGCCGTGCCGAGGCCATCGGGCTGGCCCGTTCCGGAGCCACCGTCGTGGTCAACGACATGGCCGGCGCACTCGACGCCTCCGACGTGCTCGACGAGATCGCCGCGGCCGGATCCACAGCCGTCGCCGTCGCCGGCGACGTCAGCGAGCGTGCGACCGCCGATGAGATGGTGGCCTGCGCCGACCGCCTCGGCGGCCTGCACATCGTGGTCAACAACGCCGGCATCACCCGGGACCGGATGCTGTTCAATATGTCCGACGAGGACTGGGACGCGGTGATCGCGGTGCACCTGCGGGGCCATTTCCTGCTCACCCGCAACGCCGCCACCTACTGGCGCAGCAAGGCCAAGGACAGCGGCGGGACGGTGTACGGCCGCATCATCAACACCTCCTCGGAGGCCGGCCTGTCGGGTCCGGCCGGACAGGCCAACTACGGCGCGGCCAAGGCCGGTATCACCGCGCTGACACTGACCGCGGCCAAGGCGCTGGGACGCTACGGGGTGCGGGCCAACGCCATCTGTCCGCGGGCGCGCACCGCGATGACCGCCGAGGTGTTCGGTGCGGCACCCGAGTCCGACGAGATCGACCCGCTGTCCCCGGACCATGTGGTGACCCTGGTGCGGTTCCTGGCCGCGCCGGCATCCCAGGACGTCAACGGTCAGGTGTTCGTCGTCTATGGGCCCACCGTCACCCTGGTGGCCGCCCCGACCGCCGAGCACCGGTTCCACGCCGAGGGCTCGACGTGGGATCCCGATGCGCTGAGCGGATCGATGCGGGCCTACTTCAATGGCCGCGACCCCGAGCGCATGTTCGGCGCCATGATCGAGATGGAGGACTAGCCTTCAGGCTCGGGTGCCGGCCTCGGTGCCGGCCAGTGCGTCGAGAAAGGCGCGCGCCCACCGGTCCACATCGTGGGCGAGCACCTGTCTGCGCATGGAGCGCATCCGGCGCCGGCCCTCTTCTGGGGTCTGTCCCAGCGCGGCCTCGATGGTGTCCTTGACGCCCTCGAGATCGTGCGGGTTGGTCAGATAGGCCTGACGCAATTCGGCTGCGGCGCCGGTGAATTCGCTCAACACCAGGGCGCCGTCGAGATCGCTATGACAGGACACATACTCCTTGGCGACCAGGTTCATGCCGTCGCGCAGCGGGGTGACGAGCATGACGTCGCTGGCCACGAAGTAGGCGATCAGCTCGTCGCGGGGGACCGGCCGGTGCAGGTAGTGCACCACCGGGTGGCCCACCTCGCCGTACTCGCCGTTGATGTGGCCGACCTGCTGCTCGATTTCGTTGCGCAGGATGCGGTAGCTGTCCACCCGCTCCCGGCTCGGGGTGGCCAGTTGGATCAGCACGGTGTCGTCGCCCTTGGCCCGGCCCTCGGCCAGCAACTCCGAGAATGCCCGCAGCCGGACGTCGATGCCCTTGGTGTAGTCGAGCCGGTCGACCCCCAGCAGGATCTTGCGTGGATTGCCCAGCTCGGCGCGAATCTGCTTGGCCCGCTGGCGGATGTCGCGGCGGCGGGCGGTCCTGTCCAGTTCGGCGGAGTCGATGGAGATCGGGAAGGCGCCCACCTTCACGGTGCGCGAGGCGAGCTTGACCTCACCGAAGCGCGATCGCACTCCGACTGAGGCACGCGAGGATTCGGCCCCGGCGAGTTGGCGCGACAGGTACAGGAAGTTCTGAGCCCCGCCGGCCAAGTGGAAGCCGACCAGGTCCGCACCCAGCAGGCCCTCGATGATCTCCGCCCGCCATGGCAACTGCATGAACAACTCCACCGGGGGAAACGGGATGTGGAGGAAGAAGCCGATGGTCAGGTCAGGTCGCAGGGTGCGCAGCATCTTCGGCACCAACTGCAGTTGATAGTCCTGGACCCACACGGTGGCGCCGGGGGCGGCCGCCCGCGACGTAGCCTCGGCGAAGCGCCGGTTGACCTCGACGTAGCGCTCCCACCACCCGCGGTGATAGATCGGCTTGACGATCACATCGTGATAGAGCGGCCACAGCGTGGCATTGGAGAAGCCCTCGTAGTACTCCTCCACATCCTCTGCGCTCAGCCGCACCGGATGCAGGTGGAGATCGTCCTGGACGATCGGCTCCTGTGGGCCGTCGACGATTCCGGACCAGCCGATCCAGGCACCCCGTTGCTTGCGCAGCAGCGGTTCCAGCGCGGTGACCAGGCCGCCGGGGCTGCGTTTCCAGGTGGTGGTGCCGTCCGGCAATCGCTCCATGTCGATCGGCAGCCGGTTAGCGACCACCACGAAGTCGGAGTCGCCGGCGTTCAGAGGGGCAGCCGATGCCCCCCCGAACGCGGACGCCGCCCCGGGCGCGACCCCGGGCATCAGCCTAGGCCTCGTTCTTGGGCCCAATACCGAGCATCGACAGGAACACCCGGCACTCGTCGGCGTCGGTGGCGTAGGCCGCTACGACCCGCCGTGCCTGGCGGGCGGTGCTGTCGGCCAGCGGTTCTACTTCGTCGATCTCGGTCTCAGTTTTGGCAGGCATGACTCAACTCTAGGCGACGGCGGTCAGGGGCTCGACGAAACCGTCGAGCGAGGCTGAACCGCGGGGGCCTCGTCGAAGTTCATCGCGTAGCACACGGTGGACTCCCAGGCCCCGGTGCATGGATCGCCGTTGATGTTCGGAACGGTGTGCAACGTGTCCTCATACGACGACGTGCCCGACTCACCGTTGCCGACCTGCGGTGCGGCCACCCGGGTCTCCCCATCGGCCTCCGGCGCGGGGGCGGGGACGCCCTCGACTGCGGGCTGCGGAACCGGAACGGGCTCGGGTTCCGGCAGCGGCGCGGCCAGTGCGGTCGCGGCGGAGGCCGCCAGGGCCGCCACCGCCAGTGCGGCGGGGGTCAGCAGCCTGGTGGGGAGAGTCGGCATGATCAGCTGCCCGGCGCGACTGTCTGGCCGTTGACCGAGGAGTGCGGCTGCTTGTAGTTGCTCTGGTTCTGCTCCAGGCCGATGCACTCGCTGGTGCTGCCGCCGCCACCGTCGCCGCCGGTGCACGGAATACCGTTGACCTCCGGCAGCGAACCGACGTCACCGGGGCGCGACGAGGTGACCGAACCGGGCTGCAGGGGCACATTCTCGGGGTCGATCGGATTCTGGGTGGTCGGAGTCTTGTCGGTGGCAGGCTTGCACGCGCCGCTGGCGGTGTCGAGGACTTCGCCGGTCGGGCAGCTGGCCGCCGGTGTCATGTCACCGGGAACGGCGGCTCCCACCGCGGCGATCAGCGGTGCGGCCACGACAGCCGCGGCGAAGCCGCCGGCGAGCAACAGACGCCGGGTCGGGCTGGTGTTAGAGGCCATGGTGGTACTTCTCCTTCAACGGGGCACCGCGAGATTACGGCTGGTCACTATGCACGTCGTTGCTGCTGACGTGGGCGTTACACAAGCTTACCGGTGCGGCGTTCGCCGTGTTGGGACACCGTGGTTCTATACCGGCATGGAACTCTCCTTTACGGACCGGACCTATCTGGTGACCGGTGGCGGCAGCGGAATCGGCAAGGGTGTGGCCGCCGGCCTGGTGGAATCCGGCGCCAATGTGATGATCATCGGCCGCACGGCCGATCGGCTGGCCGCGGCCGCCGAGGACATCGCCGCGGCGGCACCGGCCGGGCAGGTGCGCTACGAGGCGGCCGACGTCACCGATGAGGACCAGATCGCGGCTGCGGTGACGGCGGCGACGGCCTGGAACGGGCGCCTGCACGGCGTGGTGCACTGCGCCGGGGGTTCGGAGACCATCGGCCCGGTGACCCAGATCGACTCCGCGGCCTGGCAGCGCACCATCGACCTGAACATCAACGGCACCATGTACGTGCTCAAGCACTCCGCCCGGGAGATGGTCCGCGCCGGCGGCGGTTCCTTCGTCGGGATCTCGTCGATCGCCTCGAGCAATACCCACCGCTGGTTCGGCGCCTACGGCGTCGGCAAGGCGGGACTGGACCACCTGATGATGCTGGCGGCCGACGAACTCGGGCCCTCGTGGGTACGGGTCAACGGCATCCGTCCGGGCCTGATCCGCACCGAACTCGTCGAGGCCATCCTCAATTCCCCGGAGGTCAGCGAGGACTACCGGCAGTGCACCCCGCTGCCGCGGGTCGGCGAGGTGACCGATGTGGCCAACCTGGCGATGTTCCTGCTCAGTGACGCCGCCGGCTGGATCACCGGCCAGGTGATCAACGTCGACGGCGGTCACGGCCTGCGCCGGGGTCCGGATATGTCCGGCATGCTCGAGCCGCTCTTCGGCGCCGACGGTCTGCGCGGCGTGGTCTGACGGCGGGATCGACTCACATGCGGCCCGTACCCGATAAGCCCGGACCCGGCCAGGAATCGGTCTGGGACTATCCGCGCCCGCCGCGCCTCGAGTCGTTCGCCGGGCCGATCACCATCGAACTCGGCGGCGACGTGATCGCCTCGACCGACCGCGGCTGGCGGGTGCTGGAGACCAGCCATCCGCCCACCTACTACCTACCCCGCTCAGCTTTTCGGGACGGAGTCCTGCGCGAGGCACCGGGTAGTTCCTGGTGCGAATGGAAGGGCCGCGCCCGTTACTTCGACCTCGTCACCGACACCGCGGTCGCCGCCAAGGCGGCGTGGAACTACCCGGAGCCGACCGCCGGTTTCGAGGAGATCTCCGATGCCGTCGCCGTGATGGCCGCGGCGGTGGACCGGTGCACCGTCAACGGCGAGACCGTGGCCGCGCAGCCCGGCGGTTTCTACGGCGGATGGATCACCTCATGGGTGGCCGGCCCGTTCAAGGGCGCGCCTGGCTCGGCCGGTTGGTGACGGCTCCGAAACACGCCGGAAACACCTGCGCCCCGTACCGGAAACACCGCGCCGACATCCTCATCGACGACGTGCGTCGACGGAGCCGACCTTCGACCACTCCCGGCGAGGAGTTTGAGCGCAGTGGACTCGATTGATCCGGCAGCCACCGCGTGGCTGCTCACCAGCACAGCGCTGGTCCTACTGATGACGCCGGGACTGGCCATCTTCTACGGAGGCATGGTGCGCACCACCGGGGTGCTCAACATGATCATGATGAGCTTCATCGCCATTCCGCTGGTGACGGTGTCCTGGCTGCTGGTCGGGTACAGCCTGGCCTTCTCCGGGGAGGGGGCCGGTGGCCTGGTCGGTAGTCTCTCCCACATCGGAATGGCGGGCATCGGTCCCGACACCGCCCGCGGCGCGGTTCCCGAACTGCTGTTCGCGACGTTCCAGTTGAGTTTCGCCATCATCACCGCGGCCCTTATCAGCGGGGCGATCGCAGACCGGGCAAAGTTCGCGGCCTGGATGGTGTTCGTTCCGATCTGGGCGATCGCCGTGTATGCCGTTGTGGCGCACTGGGTTTGGGCCCCCGGAGGGTGGCTGTTCAAACTGGGTGTGCTCGATTACGCGGGCGGGCTGGTGGTCGAGATCGTCTCGGGCTCATCGGCGCTGGCGCTGGCGCTGGTGCTGGGTCCGCGGCTGGGCTTCAAAGTCGATGCCATGCGGCCGCACAATCTGCCATTTGTTCTCCTCGGCGTCGGCCTGCTGTGGTTCGGCTGGTTCGGGTTCAACGCGGGCTCGGCGCTGGCCGCCAACGGCGTCGCCTCGGCGATCTTCCTCAACACATTGCTCGCCGGATGCCTCGGCATGCTCGGCTGGTTGTCGGTGGAGCGGTTTCGCGACGGCAGGCCGACCACCTTCGGCGCCGCCTCGGGTGTGGTGGCCGGACTGGTGGCGATCACCCCGTCCTGCGGAACGGTCAACACCCTCGGGGCGGGCATCGTGGGACTGGTCGCCGGTGTGGTGTGTTCCTTCGCGGTGTCGCTGAAGTTCCGCTTGAACTACGACGATTCCCTCGATGTTGTGGGCGTCCACTACGTCGGGGGCGTTGTCGGCGTCCTGTTGATCGGTCTTCTGGCAACCCCCACCATGACCGGCGGCCCCAGTGGCCTGTTCTTCGGCGGTGGCCTCGAACAACTCGGCAAACAGGCGTTGGGTGCGGTTGTGGTCAGCGTGTACGCCTTCGCGGTGTCCTACGGGTTGGCGCGACTGATCGACCGGACCATCGGATTCCGGATCAGCGCCGAGGAAGAGGCCGGCGGCGTCGACTTCGCCCAGCATGCCGAGACCGCCTACGCCGAGGGCGTTTACGGCCACCAGCAGGTGCGCCGACCGATCTTCGGTGACCGCACCCGCCCCGATACCGACGACGCCTGAGTCGCATCGCCTAGCATGGGCGCGCATGCCGCTGGCTAATGGCGACGTGTTCGCCGGGTACCGGATCCTGCGCCCCCTCGGGTTCGGCGGAATGGGGGAGGTCTACCTCGCCCAGCATCCGCGGTTGCCCCGCCAGGACGCCCTGAAGATCCTGCCCGCGCAGATGTCGTCGGACACCGAATTCCGCGCCCGGTTCAATCGGGAAGCCGAACTGGCCGCAACGCTCTACAACCCACACATCGTCGGGGTCCACGACCGCGGCGAGTGGGCCGGTCAGCTGTGGATCTCCATGGATTACATCGACGGCCCCGATGCTGGGCGCCTGCTGCGCGAGCGCTATCCGGCAGGCATGCCCCTCTGGCAGGTCTGTGACATCACCTCCGCAGTCGCCGACGCACTGGATTACGCCCACGACCGCGGGCTGTTACACCGCGACATCAAACCGCCGAACATTCTGCTGACCCACCCCCGGCGCGGCCGCAGCCGGGTGCTGCTCGCCGATTTCGGGATCGCCCGCGACACTGCGGAAGCCCATGGTCTCACCGACACCAATGTGACGCTCGGAACGGTCAATTATGCCGCGCCCGAACAACTCATGGGCCGGGCGATCGATGGCCGCGCCGATCAGTACAGCCTGGCCGCAACGGCCTATCACCTGCTGACCGGTTCGCCGATGTTCGGTTCGGCCAACGCCGCAGTGGTGATCGGCCAGCACCTCAACGCCCCGCCGCCGCGTCCCGGCGAGTCGCGTCCGGAACTGGCGACGCTGGATCCGGTTCTCGCCAGGGCATTGTCGAAGAATCCAGCCGATCGTTTCGAGACCTGCACCCAGTTCGCCGATGCACTGCGGTCTGCCGCGGGAGCGGAGTCGCTGCCGGTGCCGTCCGTTCCGCCGTCTCCCCGCTCTCCGGTGCCCACCCATCAGACCGCGATCCTGCCCCGCGACGAGTACTGGGATTCCGACGACATCGTCGCGGCGCCGTCGTCGGTCGCGCCCGCGGCCCGGCGCTGGCCATGGGTGCTGGCCGGAGTGGCACTCCTGGCGATCCTGGCCGGGCTTGTTGTCGCCGTCCTGCCACGCGGCGACCGGGAACTAGCTCGGGAGGCACCGACCACATCGGGTGCGGTGACATCGGCGACACCGACCACTTCGACGACAACGCCGTCAGTCCTGCCTACCTTCGATGCCATGCGGGGAGCGGTAAGCGGTTTCTACGCGCAACTGCCCGGAGGTGCGATGAACGCCTGGAACGCACTGGACACCCATTATCAGCAACGCAACGGCCTCGATGATTACCTTGCGTTCTGGTCGACGATCCAATCGGTGTCTCTGCTGTCGGTCACACCGCGTGATGCGACGAGCGTTGTCGCAAGGGTCCGCTACGTCCTGCGCGACGGCCGTGTCGACACCGAGGACCGCTGGCTGAGCGTCGTGCCTAAGGACGGCCGGCTGCTGATCTACGACTCAGAACGGATCGGCGCAGCCTGACGAACTACCCGACGGAGGATGACCGGCAGTGCGCGCACAGTGCCGAACTGAGGCTGGGGTATCCGCACTGCGGGCACACGCCGACAGGGGAAGCCGTGACGTGCGGATGGACGGCCATCGCCGAGAGAGCGCAGTCGAGATCACTCAACTGCCTCGCGAGGTCGCGCAGCCGATTGTTCAACTGTGTGCATCGGGCTTCGAGTTCCAGGCGCTGCGCCTGTGCTTCGGACCGGCGGGTAGACGCTACGCGGCGGGTCCAGTCCAGACTCGACAGGCGGCGATCCAACTCATCGAGACCGCCGGACAGGGAGCGAAGCTCGCGGGTCAGCCGCTCCCGATCGGCCTGCATACGCGCCGACGCGTCGCCCGGCGCGCGCTGAATCCCAGCGTCGATGCCGAAGATGGCTGAACTCAGGCCCACCGACGCATCCCCCTTCGTCACGCTCGCCGGAGAGCTTGTTACCGACGACCCGTCGGTAAACTAGCAGCAATTCCAGCTATCGGTAAATGGGCTTCACGGTGCAGGCCCGGGCCGGTGACCTTAGACTCGCCAGTCGTGACCGACACAGGCGGTGATGCTGTCGTCAACGACGGCCGTGTTCGGGAGCGAGTCATGGAAGCCACGGTCGCCGAGTTCGCCGCGTCCAACTTCGGCGAATTCACCCTCGAGGCCGCAGCCACGCGCGCAGGCGTCGAACTACTTTGGGTCAAGCAGGCATGGGCCAGCTCGGCCGAACTCCTCGCCGAGGCTCTGCGTGATTTCGGTGCCAGGCACATGCCGCTGCCGGATACCGGAACGCTGCGCGGTGATCTGCTGGATTACGCCAAATCCTATGCGGCCATGGTGAGTTCGCCGATGGGTCGCCGACTGGTGGACTCTGTGATCGTCAAACCCGAGGACTGGGACCTGTCGGCGTCGCGGCCCACCTATCTGGAGAAGCGGGATCTGCGCATGGCCGATGTCATCCAGCGGGGCATCGCCCGGGGAGAGTGCTCTGGGGGAATCGACGCGGTGCGGATCATCGACCTGATCGAGACCGCCGTGTGCCTGCCGATCATGCTCTACGACCGGCCGATCCTCGATGAGGACTGCGAATTCGTCGTCGACACCATTCTCAACGGGATCACTCCGCGGGCCTGATGTCGACGCAGAGCCCATCAAACATCGTCGTGCTTACCCGGCTGAGAGAGCCTCGCGCTGAATGGCTACCCAGGCGATGATTTTTCCGGCGTCTTTGAGTGGGAACATCCGCCAGTTCATCACGAACGGCGTTCCATCCTTCTTGTAGTTGACCGCGCGGCCCTCAAAACGCCCACCGGCCTTGAGTGTTGCGCTCAGCCGCTCAATGACTTTGCGGTCGGTGCCGGGGCCCTGAAGCATGCGGGGATCCTTGCCGACGACCTCCGCCGGGTCGTACCCGGTCAATTTCTTGAACGCTTTGTTCGCATAGATGATGCGACCCTTGGCAGAGGAATCGGTGACGAGGATGGAATCGAAGCTGTTATCTGCCAGCAACTTCAGCAGGGTCAAGCCGCCTTTTTGCGAACCGATCACATCAACCAGTGATGAAGCCATGGGGATTCTCCTCCTCGACCGGCGGTGTGGCCGAATGCGAGAAACCTAACACGGCAGGTAGCTCTCACATCCCTTGCGCAGCAATGCAACGACGGACGCCTGACAGGCGTCGAGCCTCCTGTCAGGATTGAACTGACGACCTTTCGCTTACAAGGCGAGTGCTCTACCACTGAGCTAAGGAGGCCTGGCCCGGCCGCAGGGGCCGATGCGGGCTATAGCTTATCGGGTGCGGCGTTACTGCTCGTCCTCCCGGAACGGCCAGAGCCGCCGGCCTGGGAGGGGAATGCGTTCAGCGATATTGCTCAGCGGGTTGACCACCATGCTCAGGCTGATGACGGCCTGGCGCAGCGTCTCGACGGTCGGCGCCAGCGCCTCCAGTCCCGGTGCAAGCCGGTTGAGGGTGTCGGCCACGTCGGCCAACTGCTCCAGCGGGCCGTCACGGGCGGTGAGCTTGTCGATCAGACCGCCCTCGGCGAGCAACCGGTCGGCCAACCCGTCCTCGGCCAGCACGCGCTCGACGAGTCCGTCCTCGTCGAGAAGCTGATCCACCAGACCACCGCGGGCCAGGGCACGGTCCAATCCGCCGCCCTCGGCGGTCATCCGTTCGAGTACCCCGTCCGGGGCGGTGAGCCGGTCGATCAGCCCGCCCGGCCGCAGCAGCCGGTCCAATGGTCCATCCGGTGCCAGCGCGCGTCCCAGGGGGGCGTCGTCGGAGATCAGGGCGGCGAACTTGTTGGCCCGTTCGATGGTCTCGTCGAGGCCCAGCAGATGCACCATCGCATCCCGCGCCGACGGCGCGGCCGTCCCACCGAGGGAGCGTCGGGCCAGGCCGACCGCTGCCCCAGCCACTTCGAGTCCGGCATCGGCCGCCGCCAAGCCGACCCGCGCCGGCGCGACGGCCAGGTCCACCAGCAGCTTGGCCAGGTCCATCAGGCCAGTGTATGGCCGCCCGGCCGCTCCCTTGGAGATCTGAGTCAGTCCAGTTGGGCCAGGGCAGCTTTGATCTTCGCCTGCGCGGCGTCCAGCGACTCCGGCGACGGGTTGCGGTCGACGTTGGCAAAGCCGAAATCGGTGAGGTTGTAGGCGGGGAAGACGTGTACGTGCAGATGCGGCACCTCAAGGCCGGCGATGATCATGCCCGCCCGTTGTGCGCCGAAGGCACTGCACACCGCCCTGCCGATGCGCTGCGAGGTGTCCATCACCCTGCCGAACAATGCCGGGTCGACCTCCTGCCAGTTGTCCACCTCGGCGCGGGGCACCACCAGGGTATGGCCCTGTGTCATGGGTTCGATGGTGAGGAACGCGACGACGCCGTCATCGCCGAGGTCGTCTTCGTAGACGAAGCGTCCCGGCAGGTCGCCGTTGATGATCATGGAGAAGACCGATGCCATGGGGCTCAGCTTAGAACGCTCCGGCCACGGGATAATCAGCGAATTCTCCGACTCGCTCCGGCAGCACCCGAAGTCCGGTATCACTGTGCTCACACAACTGGTGCGGTCGTGCTTGCAGACACGAGAAGACAGAGGAGTCGGTGTGCGGGAACAAGCGGGAGATCGTCGAAAGTTGTCGCGCCGGGCCATCACAGCGGCGACGACCCTCGCCGCTACTTCGGCTGTCTTCTTCGGTGCGGCGGTGCCCGCCTGGGCGGCCGATACGGTGACCCTGACGTTCGTCCGGCACGCCGAGTCATACGGCAACATCCCGGGCGCAACGCTGAACACCTTGGTGCCGGGTCCCAACCTCACCCCGGTCGGCGTGCAGCAAGCGCTTGACATCGCCCCGGGCCTCGCGCTCGCGGGTTTCGACGGCATCTACTACTCGGACATGGTCCGCACATTGGAGACCGCTGAGCCGTTGATCGGGCTGGAGCCGGATCTAGAGACGGGAATGTACGGCGGTTTCCGCGAGATCAGCGCCGGCATCTTCGAGGGCGTGCCCATCGACGAAGGCCTCGGCCGCATCGGCTACTTCCTGATCCCACTGACCTGGGGCCTGGGTCTGCGGTCGATTCCCATCCCACTGGGTGAGGGTGGCAATGAGTTCCAGGACCGATATAGCGGGGCCGTCGCGGCCGTGCTCGCCACCGGCGACATCAACCCGGTGATCTTCTCGCACGGCGCCGCGATCATGGTGTGGACGGCGATGAACGTTGACAACCCGGATGTCGGCATGTTGTTGGCCAACCCCCTCGGCAATACCGAGGAAGTGGTGCTGACTGGCAATGAGGAAGACGGCTGGATGATGCAGAGCTACGCCGGCATGCCGGTGAGCCAGGATCCCGGTCTGTTCACCCAGCTGTTCGTCAACGCCCGCGACCTGATCGTGGCGCCGCAGACCG
>JBFYOQ010000047.1:0-3229 GCA_041303735.1 Mycobacterium sp. | reverse complement strand
CGCCGGCGGCCACTGCGTGCTCGATGTCCGACGGTGTCCAGATCAGCGCGTCGGCGTAGCGCAGCGCCGCCTTGTGCGCATCGGTCAGCAGGTGCGAGGACTCGTAGCGTTCGATGTCGTCATACAGCGACTCCGATCCCCCGGCGTCGAGCGCGCCTGATTCGCGCAGCGACTTGCACAGCCGGCAGTTGTGCGCCACTGCACCGCGCAGCCGCACTACCTCGGTGGTGACCGGGTCGAGTTCGCGCAGCCGCGCGACCGCCGGCAGCAGCGAGGTGAACACCACCTCCGCGACGTCGGTGTCCGGATCGGACTGCGGGTGTTGCGCCCACGGGGCGGGTAGTCCGAGTGCGTCGAACCCGGCGTTGACCCGCGGCAGGAAGTCGGCGACGTACATCTGCACGACGACTCCGAAGGTGGCCCTGCCCAGCGCCGCGGACAACGCCGCCCGCTGCTCGTCGGTGATGCCTGCGACGTCGACGCTGAACTGCTCGGCGAACTCGGTGAGCGCGGCGGGTGCATCCGGCACCGCTGTGGGTGAGGGGACACCGGCCAGCAGAGCGAGCAGGGCGTCGATGTCGTCGGCCATGTTCGCGATTATTGCGCCTGACTGACCGAGGACATGTGGAAGTCCGGGATCCGGAGCGTGGGCATCACCGCGCGGGTGGCCCAGTCGGCCCACTCCCGGGGCAGCGTCTGCTCGGCGACACCCGCTTCGGATGTACGCCGCAGCAGGTCCAGCGGGCTCTCGTTGAACCGGAAGTTGTTCACCGCGGCGGTGATCTCACCGTCCTCGATGAGGTACACCCCGTCGCGGGTGAGGCCGGTGAGCAGCAGGGTGGCCGGGTCGACGGTGCGGATGTACCACAGGGTGGTCAGCAGCAGCCCACGCTCGGTGGCCGCCACCATGTCGGCCATGGATGCCCGCCCGCCGGTCATCAGCAGGTTGTCGGCCGGTGCCGCGGAGCCCACACCGAACTCGGCGGCGGTCGCACGCGGGTAGGCCAGCGTGTTGATCCTGCCCTCGCGGATCCAGTCCACCCGTCCGACGTCCATTCCGTTGTCGAACACCGAGAGCCGCTCGGAGCTGGTGGTGGCGTGCACGAACGGCGCACACTCAAGTCCCACCGCGTGCGGGTCGGAGTACAGCGTCAGCGGGAGGTCGGTGAGCCGCTCGCCCACCCGCGTTCCGCCGCCCGGCGCCGAGAGCGCGGTGCGTCCCTCCTGGGCACCGCGGCCCTCCATCGACCAGCCGAGGTAGATCATCATGTCGGCCACCGTCGACGGCGGCATCAGGGTTTCGTACCGGCCGGCGGGAAGTTCGACGGTGCGCTTGGCCCAGTCCAGCCGCATGGAGAGCTCAGCCAGCATTCCCTCGATCGGGACGCCCATGAACCAGGGTGTGCTGATACCGGCCCACGCGCTGGCGCCGTCGCGCTTGGCATTGATCTCCACCGAACCGGTCGGCTGGGTGAAGCGCCGCCGCACACCGGTGGAGGTGCCCAGAAAGGTCGTGGAGACCACGTGGTGGGCGAACCCGTAGAGCCGGTCGGTACGTCCGAATCCCGCAGACAGGTCCCGCGCCACCTCGGCGAACGCTCCCGCGCCGGTGCCCGGTATGGGATCACCCCAGTCGGCGGGCTCGCCGGATCCGGTCAGCAGCGCCGCGCTGTCACCGGCCTCGGGTGCGGTGTGGGCGGCGTACTCGGCGGCGGCGACAAGATCGGCGATGGCGCCGGCGTCCACCGCGTTGGAACGCTGCACTCCCACGCGTGCGCTGCCGCCTTGGCGGACGATCGAAATCACCGCGGTGGAGCGGTTGGTGGAGACGCCGTTGGTGGTCATCGAGTTGCCCGCCCACCGCAGTGCGGCTTCGGTGCGGTCGGTGACGATGACGATGGTCTCGTCACAGCGGCCGGAGGCAGCGGCGGCCTGCAGGGCGTGCTCAACCACCTCCTGGGCGGGAATCACGTGCGCCCCGATTCTTCACGCGTGTTGAGTACGTTCACACCGCGGAAAAGGGCCGACGGGCAGCCGTGGCTGACGGCGGCCACCTGACCGGGCTGGGCCTTGCCGCAGTTGAACGCTCCCCCGAGCCGCCACGTCGACGGCCCGCCGACGGCTTCCATGGAGTTCCAGAAATCGGTGGTGGTCGCCTGATAGGCGATGTCGCGCACCTGACCGTCCAATCGTCCTCCGCGGATGCGGAAGAACCGCTGACCGGTGAACTGGAAGTTGTACCGCTGCATGTCGATCGACCAGCTTTTGTCGCCCACGATGTAGAGGCCATCATCCACGCGGCTGATCAGATCGGCGGTGGAGAGGTCATCGCGGCCGGGCTGCAGCGACACGTTCGCCATCCGCTGGATCGGAACATGGTGCGGTGAGTCGGCGTACGAGCATCCGTTGGAGCGGGGATTGCCCAGCCGTTTGGCGAATACCCGGTCCAGTTGATAGCCGACGAACAGACCGTCGCGCACCAAATCCCAGCTCTGTGCGGCGACGCCCTCGTCGTCGTAACCGGTTGTGGCCAAACCGTACTCGACGGTGCGATCGGCGGTGACGTTCATGAGCGCTGAGCCATAGCGCATGGTGTCGAGTTTGTCGGGGGTGGCGAACGAGGTTCCGGCGTAGGCGGCCTCGTAGCCGATGGCACGGTCGTACTCGGTGGCATGACCGATCGACTCGTGGATGGTCAGCCAGAGGTTGGTGGGGTCGATCACCAGGTCGGTGGGCCCGGCGCTGACACCGGGGGCCTTGGTCTTCTCGGCCAGCAGCACCGGGATCTCGGCGAGTTCTTGCGACCAGTCCCACACGTCGTCGCCGGCGACGGCCTCCCACCCGCGAGCACTCGGGGGTGCCAATGTGCGCATCGACTCGAAGCTGCCCGCGGCGGAGTCGACGGTGACGGCGTCGAGCGCGGGCATGGTTCGCACCCGCTGCTGGATGATCGACGAACCGAATGTGTCGGCGTAGAAGGTCTGCTCCTTGACGGTGTTCACCATCGCCGAGACGTGATCGACCCCGTCGGCGGCCAGCAGTCTGCCCGAATACTCCTGCAGCACAGCCACTTTGTCAGCGGTGGGGACGCTGAACGGGTCGATGCGGTAGTCCGACACCCAGGTGACGTCGCGGTAGACCGGCTCGTCGGCCAACTCGATCCGCTCGGCGTTGAGCGCGGACAGCGTGACGGCCACACCCACCGCGTGCCGCGCCGACTCGGCGGCGA
>JBFYOQ010000046.1:0-7140 GCA_041303735.1 Mycobacterium sp. | reverse complement strand
CGGCGCGCACCTCCTCTGCGCGCCCGACATCGCCGGCCGCCCACGCGGCGAAGGCGTCCATTCCCCGTGCTGTGATCGCGGCCTGCTTCTGCAACATGCCGATGACATCGGGCGCCTCCGGGAGGAACCAGCGACCACCCGTGCTTCTTGCCATCACACCGCTCTCCAGATGAGAAGGACGCCGACCGCCAGGAAGGCGGCCGCCGGAATCGTTGTCAGCCAGGCGACACCCATCTCCCGCACGATCTGCCAGCGCACGTGCTTCCACCGGCGCCGGCCCGCGCCGACGCCGACAACCGAGGATGCCACCACCTGGGTGGTGCTCACCGGCGCGCCGATCAGCGAGGCACCGAGGATGACCGCGGTGGATGAGACCTGACTGGAGAAGGAGTCGACCGGAGTGAGGCTGAAGATGCGTTGACCGATGGTCTTGACGATGCGCCAGCCGCCCAGGGCGGTGCCCATCGTCAGCGCGATGCCGGTGAGTACCTTCGCCCACAGTGGCACGCTCAACGTCTCGGTGTGGCCGGATGCGAGCAGCAGTACGGCGATCACGCCCATTGCCTTCTGCGCGTCGTTCCCGCCGTGACTGAACGACAGCCCCGCCGCCGCCAGCCAGCCACCCGCGCGCACGGGGTCGGCCCAGCGGGTCGTCCAGCGCCGCGACAACAGACGCAGCAGACGCAGCAGTGTGAAGGCGAAGAGGAACCCAAGAACCGGTGAGATCAGCAGCGCCACAAGGACTCCGATGACACCGGTCGGGTGCCAGCCCTCGAATCCGCCCCATTGCACCGATTGCGCGCCGCCATAGCCGGAGAGGACGCCGTCGGCGATGGCCGCACCGCCCAGTCCGCCGACCAGGGCGTGCCCCGATGACGACGGCAGACCCAGCCACCAGGTGAGCAGATTCCACCCGGTCGCCCCGGCCAGTCCGGCGCCGACGACTGCCACCATCTGGGTCTGCGGGACGGTCACGATCTTGCCGATGGTGTCGGCGACGGCGGTGCCGAGCAGAACGGCGCCGGCCATGTTGAAGACCGCGGACAGTGCGACGGCCTGCCCGGGCGTCGCTCCTCGGGTCGCGACCAGCGTGGCGATCGCGTTGGATGCGTCGTGAAAGCCGTTGGTCAGCGCGAAGGACGCAGCGAAGCCGATGGCGATGAAGAGCGCGACTTCCACCGAACCTCCCGCAAGTCGGCTAAGTGAACGTGCGTTGAATGCGGAGTGAACATAGCAAGAACCGCGTTCAGCCAAGAATTACGACGGCGGCCATGGCGGCGGCGAACACCGCAGCGGGCGCCGCCATGCCGGCGAGGAATGCCAGCCCGAAGCGCCGGCCGCCAGCGGCCAGGGCGAGCACGCACTTGACGATCAGGTTCGAACCGAGGGCCGCCGCGATGGCCACCAGGGCGGTGTCGACCGTGATATCGCCCTTGGCGGCGAGGCTGGCGGCTGCGACCGAACCGGCGTGCGCGTCGGCCAGACCCGCCGCGAAGGCGCCGAGCACCGCGCCCCGCGGCCCGAGGACATCAGCGCCCCAGCGTCCGATGAGCAGCGCGAAGATCAAGACCGCGGCCAGGATCAAGGCGGGACGAAGCGCGAAAGGACGCGCTGGGGCCACCGCCGGCTCGTGCACCGCGCCGTCCTCGCGCGGCTCGGGGGTCGTGCTACCGCGGTAGACCGCAGCCGCGATCACCGAGAGAACCAGCGCCCCGGCGGCCACCGGCGGCCATAGCCGGCGCAGCACATCCGGGTCGACGACGCCGATCACCACCATCAGTTGTACGAAGGTGGCCAAGCTGGCGGCCAGTGCGCTGGCCAACGGCGCCCGGACGCTGCCGCTGGTACGGCTGAGTCTGCCCATCGACGCGGTCGTGGCACTCGCCGATACAAAGCCGCCGGCCAATCCGGTCACGATCAGACCCCGCTGCGGACCCAGCGCCCGCACGCCGATGTATCCGAGCCAGCCGATCCCGGTCAGCAGCACGACGAGCAGCCACACCTTCGCAGGATTGAGCACGCCGTAGGGGCCCAGCGGCTGGTTCGGCAACAGGGGCAGGACGACGAACGCCACCCCGAAGAACTTGATGGCGTCCTCGAGTTCGACCTCGCTGACGATGTCGCGGGCGAATCGGTGGATACGGGTCTTCGAGACCAGCAGACCCACCACCACCACGGCGAGCGCCACAGCCAACGCAGGGCGGGTATAGGCGAGCACCCCGAGCAGATATGCGACGACGGCGGCGATCTCGGTGGTGGTTCCCGGATCGTCCTCGCTGGTGCGGAAGTACGCGAGCACCATCAGCGCCGCGACGCCTGCGAGGCCGAGGACCACCGCCCATTCGCTGAAGCTGGCTGTAATGGCCCCCGCAAGGGCCAGCAGCGCGAAGGAGCGCGACCCCGCGGGCAGCCGGTGGGTGTGGGTGCGTTCCCGCTCGAAGCCGAGCAGCAGGCCGATAGCCGTCGCCACCAGGAACGGCTGGATCTGCTGCCAGGTCAACAGCTACTCCGGCACCCTGATGCTCTTGGGCACCGTGCAGGCGACGGTCTTGTCACCGCTGCTGAACCGGCCGATCCGGCAGTCGAGCACCATGGTGGCCAGGTGGTAGGCGTCGTTGCGCGTCATGTCGAGATTGGCGGCCATCGAGTCCAGTGCCGCAGACGCCGCGATCTTCATGGCATCGAGGGTCTTGGGTGCGGTACCGGTGGAAACCCATGCGGTGGCGGTGTCGGCGGTGGGCAGATCGGCCGCGCGCGGCGCGGAGAGGTCCTTGGGGACGACGCAGTAGGTGCCGAGGACTTCGTCGACCACCTGGGAGATCCGGCAATCCCAGGTCTTGTCGAGTACCGCCTCGGCGTCCGCCGTGGACAGTCGTTGCTTGCTACTGATCAGCGCGACCGTCTGGGACTTGCTGAGCTCGAGAGCCTTGTCGAGATCCCTGTCGTAGCCGACGGCCACCCAACTCGTCGGCGTCTCGACGGTGGGCCAGTCCTGCGGTTGATTCTTGATCAAATCAACGGTGACATTGAGTTCGGGGAACCAGGTCTCCAGCGCGTCGAGGTCGATTTCGCCGTTGCCCTGTTTGGCGTGCGAGTCACCGGTCCAGATCAGTCCACCGGTGACCTGCACAGGCAGGTAGGTGATGCTGCCGACCTGCATCATGGGAAGGTCCATGTTGCCGCCGTAGGGCCCCGGCTGCTCGGTGCTGCACCTGCCGTCGGTGCAGGACGGCCCGGCGGTGTCGGAGCGCCCCACCCCGAGGACTCCGGGGAAAGGTTCCAGCGGCACAAGGACATTGGGTGAGAAACGCAACTGCATTTCGTCGGTATCGAGGTAGTAGCTTCTGACCTCGTCCGGGAACTCGTCGCGGAACAGGCCCTTACCCTTGCCGGTGTTGTTGGTGGCGTAGTTGGGCAGCCGGATGCTGTTGATGCGGATCGCCAGAACATCGCCGGGCTCAGCGCCGTTGACGTAGATGGGTCCGGTGACGGTGTGCGGACCGCGGTTGGGCACCGCGCCGTTGATCTGTTCGATCTGGCCTTCGGTGATCCCGGGAGCGACCTGCCCACCGCCGCCGGACATCGTCTCGATGGCGACCGTGTCACCGGGGTCGATGCGCAGCACGGGTTCGATGCCGTTGTCGAAGGACCCCCACTGGGTGGTCTGCGGTGTGGCCGGCAGCATCCAGAACCGATGTCCGTCCTTGGCGAGCTGCTTGGCCTCCATGTTCGCCTGATCAGGAGGGCCTTGGAGATAGGTGGCGGTGTAGTCGGGATAGGGCCTGTCCGGATCGCTTCCGGCTTGCTCGGTGCTCGACCCGCATGCGGCGAGCAGGGCGCACAGCGTCACCCCCACCGTCGCGGCGGGTAAGGCCGTGCGGCGCCTGCTCACCTGTCCTCGCCCGCCCGGGGCGTCGCTACCTGTCCTTGCGGCCGGGCCGCGGCGGGGGCGGCGGGGTGGCCTTGGTGGTCGGCTCGAACTTGCCGCCCTTCTTCGGGTCGTACGTGCCCTTCTTGGGGTCCGCCATGGTGCTGCCTCTCGTCGTTGGTTGTCTTGCCACGCTATCGGAGCGTCATGGTGGATAAGTAGAGTTCGCCTCAACCAGGAGGTGCAGGGATGGCAGGTGGTCTTGTCGGCTTACTCGATGACGTGGCTGCGCTGGCGAAACTGGCAGCGGCGTCGGTGGATGACGTCGGCGCGGCCGCCGCCAAGGCCAGCATGAAGGCCGCCGGTGTGGTGGTCGACGACGCGGCTGTCACACCGGCGTACGTCCGCGGACTCGCCGCCGAGCGTGAGTTGCCGATCATCCGGCGCATCGCCATCGGCTCACTGCGCAACAAGCTGCTCATCATTCTCCCGGCGGCCCTGCTGCTCAGCGCGATAGCGCCGGTGGTGGTGGAGGTGATCCTGATGTTCGGCGGGTGCTTCCTGGCCTACGAGGGCGCCCACAAGATCATCCACGCGCTGCGTCATGACGACCACGACCACGACGTGCCGGCCGCCCAACTCGGCCCCGACGCGGAGTCCACGACCATCGCCGGCGCGATCCGCACCGACTTCATCCTCTCGGCGGAGATCATGGTGATCGCGCTGAAGGAGGTCATCTCCGAGCCCCTGGTGTCGCGCGGGGCGATCCTGATCGTGGTCGCGGTGGGCATCACCGCGGTGGTCTACGGGGTGGTCGCGCTCATCGTGAAGATGGATGACGTCGGCCTCAGCCTTGCCGAGCGGCCCTCGCGCGGGTCGCAGCGGCTGGGCCGGCTGATGGTCGCCGGCATGCCCAAGGTCCTGTCCTGGCTGTCGGTGATCGGGATCGCCGCGATGCTGTGGGTCGGCGGCCACATTCTGCTGGTCGGACTCGACGAGTTGGGGTGGACCACGCCGTATCACCTGGTGCACCTGCTCGAGGAGGCCGTGCGCGGGGTGGCCGGTGTCGGCGGTGTCCTGGCGTGGGTCGTCAACACGGTGGCCTCGGCACTGGTCGGACTGGTGGTCGGCACCCTCATCGTGCTGGTCGTGGAACGCCTGCCGTTCCGCCGGTCGGGAAAATGACCGCGTGGCCTTCATCCACATCGTGACGTTCAAGTGGCGCGACGGGGACGTGGACAGCGCCGCCATCGCTGATGCCCTGCGTGATCTCGCCGCCCGACTCGACGGGGTGCAGAGCTACCTGTGCGGCCCGGACGCCGGCCACACCCCCGGCGCCTACGACTTCGCGGTGGTGGGCACCTTCGATGACGCGGAGCTTTTCGCGGCGTACCGCGATCATCCCGAGCATCAACGGATCCTGCGGGAGATGATCCTGCCGAACGTGGAGTCCCGCACCGTCGTTCAACTCGCGGACTGAAAACCCGGACTGATTTACCCGCTTGCGTTGCGGACCAGTTCGATGGCGAACTGATTGATGAAGGCCCCTGCCTGGGGATCGCCGCGGTCACACGACCCGTCGGATTCGCCGACCCGTTTGAGCCACAGGTAGGCGTCGGCGTGCGCTCCGGCGGTATCCGTGGTCGGTTGCGCGCCCAGTGCCCGGCCGCGGGGGTTGCACCAACTCAGCGGGGCGTCGGGCAGTGGGCCGGCGCCGTTGCGCGAGGTGTCGATCACGTAGTGCGATCCGCCGGTGAGTCCGGAAATCGTTTCGCCGTAACCGATTTGCTCGTCGGTGGTGTAGTAGTTCGTGATGTTGAGGCTGAAGCCCCTGGCCTTGCTGACCCCGACGGTGTTGAGTCGATCCGCCATCACCTCGGCGCTGACCCAGCGCGAGTGCCCGCCGTCGATGTAGACGGCCGCGGCCGGGTTGCGGGTCAGGGAGTCCACCGCGTAGCTGATCAGATCGAAGCGTTCCTGGCGCTGGTCGGCCGAGAGGCAGTCGGCCATGGCGAGCGCGTCGGGTTCGAGGATGATTGCCGCCGGCATTGAGCCCAGCCCTGCAGCGATGGAGTCGATCCAACCGCGGTAGCCGGCATCGCTGGAGAAGCCGCCGGCGGCGAAGCTGCCGCAGTCGCGGTACGGGATCGCGTAGATCGCAAAGATCGGAGTGGCACCGGCGGCCTGCGCCGCACCTGCATACCGCGACACCGTGTTGGTGACCGTGGCCGCAGGGAATGCGTGGTCGAGCCAGTAGGCCTGGGGGGTGTTGGCGATCGCGGTGAGCTCCGGGCTCGGCGGGTTGGCGTTCTTGGCCGCGGTCATGGCCCGCGAGATGGGGTCGACATAAAAGGGCCTGCCGGCCAGCGGGTTGCCGTCGTCGGCCAGGGCGACCGGGCACCCGAGGCCGGCAACCGCCGCCACCACCACGAAAGGGGCGATCCAGCGGGCGGCGACACCGAGAGCGGAAAACATCACCTCGGAAAAATAGTGCACCGCGGCTTCATGCACCATTTGATTCGTCAAGGCGGATTGGATGGATGAGGTCGGTGGCAAATAGGATCTACACCGCAATGACCGACAACGACCTCGATGTACGCCCAGCCGCGGCCGGGAAGGTTGCGGACCGGGTGGCAGCCGAAGCGCTACGCCGTCGGACGTTCGCCGTGATCAGCCACCCCGACGCCGGCAAGTCGACGCTGACCGAGGCGCTGGCACTGCACGCCCGGGTGATCACCGAGGCGGGGGCCATTCACGGCAAAGCCGGCCGCCGAGCCACGGTGTCGGACTGGATGGAGATGGAGCAGGCCAGGGGCATCTCCATCACCTCCACCGCACTGCAGTTCCCCTACCGCTCCCCGGACGGGCAGGACTGCGTCATTAACCTGCTCGATACCCCCGGTCACGCCGACTTCTCCGAAGACACCTATCGGGTACTCAGCGCGGTCGACTGCGCGGTCATGCTGATCGACGCCGCTAAAGGTCTGGAACCGCAGACCCTCAAGCTCTTTCAGGTGTGCCGCCACCGCCGCATCCCGATCATCACGGTGATCAACAAGTGGGACCGTCCGGGCCGCCACGCCCTGGAACTGCTCGACGAGATCCAGGCCCGCATCGGGGTGAAGCCCACCCCGCTGACGTGGCCGGTCGGGATCGCCGGTGACTTCAAGGGGGTCCTGGACCGCCGCAGCGGCAACTACATTCGGTTCACCCGTACGGCCGGCGGTGCCACCGCGGCACCGGAGGAGCACATCGCCCCGGAGCGCGCGGAG
>JBFYOQ010000045.1:0-7596 GCA_041303735.1 Mycobacterium sp. | reverse complement strand
CTCGTTTTGCCATGGGCCTTAGGAGCCAACTCCGATCTAGTCCCCGGTGCCCTGTTTGTGTTGACGCCGTCAATAGCTGTCGCGTTTCCGCAGGTGTTTCCGCGTAGGCGGTCGAAGGCCTGCCACCCGATTTGGTTCCGCTTCCTGGTTGAGGTCGCGGGTGCTGCGGCACTGTGGTGGGCGTTCGTGGGCTGAGTTGCCCACCTGATCGCGGCAAAATCCATCGACAGGTGTCCGCCGGTACTACTCGCGCGGCGATCCGGGGTGCAGCATCTCGGCCTCGCGTAACTGCTCGGGCACACCGAAACCCTCGATCATGTCCAGCGCATGGGCGCGCAGGGTCCGGCACCGTTCATTGATACCGCGGGTCACCGCTTTGGCCCGCTCGGTGGACAGGAACCTGTGCTCGATGAACCAGGCCTTGTCGTCCTCGATCACCGACAGCGCGTAGAGATCGCAGAGCATCTCCAGGATGTGCCGGGCGGCGTCGTCCTCGCACGAGTCGATCCCGGCGACGAACGCCTCCAGCACAATGCGGTCGACGTGCGCGCGGGCGGTGTGCATGACGTGATCCTGCACGGCGTTGAAGGACTCGAACGGTGTGGAATCCTTGGCCCGGCGCTGCAGTCGGCGCGCCACTGACGACAGCAGATACCGCTCGCGATCCTCGAACATGGCGACCTGCGTGCCGCGGTTGAACAGGCTGCCTTCCTCTTCGTTGTCTTGGCGGGTATCGAGGATCGTCTGCAGGATCGTTTCGGCCGCGGTCCTTTTCAGCACCCGATCGCCGGCGTAGTTCGCCGCGAAACGCACCCACTCGAACGGGCTCATGCCCTTGATGTCGTCGGCGTAGGCGGTCAAAAGCTCCTTGGCCACCAACTGGGTGAGCACATGGTTGTCGCCTTCGAAGGTGGTGAACACGTCGGTGTCGGCCCGCAATTCGATGAGTCTGTTCTCGGCCAGATATCCCGCACCGCCGCAGGCCTCGCGAGCCTCCTGGATCGCCGTGGTGGCGTGCCAGGTGTTGGCGGCCTTGAGCCCGGCGGCGCGTGAGTCCAGTTCCCGCTGCTCCTCGGGGTCGGGGTCGTCGCTGCTCTGCAGGTCGTGCAGTTTGGCCACCAACTCGTTCTGGGCGAACTGCAAGGCGTAGGCGCGCGCGATCAGGGGGAACAACCGGCGTTGGTGCACCAGGTAGTCCATGATCAACACCTCGTTCTCGTCGTCGCCGGGGGCGGTGAACTGCCTGCGCGTCAGCGCATATCGCACGGCGATGTCGAGGGCCACCCGCGCGGCGGCGGCCGCGCTGCCGCCGACGGTGACGCGGCCCCGGACCAGCGTGCCCAGCATGGTGAAGAACCGGCGGCTCTCGTTCTCGATCGGTGAGGTGTAGGTGCCGTCGGGGGCGACGTCGGCGTAGCGGTTGAGCAGGTTCTCCCGCGGAACCCGGACGTGGTCGAACATGATCCGCCCGTTGTCGACCCCCGGGAGTCCGCCCTTGTAATCGCAGTCCGAGGTGGTGATACCGGGCAGGTCCTTGCCGTCCTCGTCGCGGATCGGCACCATGAAACAGTGCACCCCGTGTCCTTCGCCGGCGGTGATCAGCTGCGCGAAAACGGCTGCCACCCGGGCACTTTCGGCTGCCCCGCCGATGTAGTCCTTGCGTGAGGACGGGGTCGGGGAGTTGATGACGAACTCCTCGGTGGCCGGCTCGTAGGTGGCGGTGGTCTCAAGTGCTTGCACGTTGCTTCCGTGACCGGTCTCGGTCATCGCGAAACACCCGAGCAGGTCCAGATCCATCAACCGGCGCACGTAGGCGTCGTGGTGGCGTTGGGTGCCGAGGTTGGCGATCGCCCCGCCGAACAGGCCCCACTGGACGCCGGCCTTGACCATTAGCGACAGATCGGACATCGCCAGCATCTCGATCCGGATCACCGCCGCGGCGACGTCTCCGTTGCCGCCGTGCTCTTTGCGGAAGCCGTCCTCGGCGGCCCCGGCGGCAGCCATGATCCGCAACTGTTCGTTAACCCGGGATCGGGCGATGGCGGTGTTGGGGGTGAAGTGCGGAGCGAACATCTCCCGCGATAGCTCGGCACGCATCTGGTTGCGGACGTCGCGCCAGCGTCCGTCGAGCGTGTTGCGCAGGTGCTCGGCTGTTGTTGTCATAGGTCAGTTCATAGCCCACCAGCGCGCTACGGAGATGGCATTTAGCTGCGGGTGCGACAATTGCGGCCATGTCCGCATGCCACGCCCCCGGCGCGATCGGTTGATCAGAAGTACCGGTCGGCTGGGTCCGGTCAAAGTCGGCGCCCTGGTGATCTGGCAGTTGCGCTACACGCTGCTGGCGATCCTGATCACCGTCGGCCTGCTGATTCCGGTGCCGGACGCCGCGCAAAATGATTACGCCGCGGCTGTGCTGTCGGTCTTGGGCATCGGCGCCTCGGTGTTCATCGGCTTCCGCAACACCACCGCCTACAACCGGTGGTGGGAGGCACGCACGTTGTGGGGCGGCGTCATAATCAACTCCCGCGCCACCCATAACGATCTGACCTCAGTCGACACCGGCTCGTTGGCGATGGCCTCGATCATCGACCGGATGCGCCGCCGCCAGGTGCGGTACTGCTGGCAGTTGGCGGCCGAGATGCGCGGTGTTCCCACCGTGGGCGAGGCACTTGAGCTGACGCCGGAGGATCCTGCCGGCGCCGACTCCACTGATCTGCTCAACCGTCAGGCTAAAGACGTCGCAGCGCTTGCCGAGGGCGGCCACATCGACGGGCAGGCCCGGTTGCTGCTGATGACCGCCAACACCGGCACGGCCACCGCCCAGAGCGGACTGGAGCGCATCCGCAACGAGCCGGTGCCGATCCATTACGACCTGTTCATTCAGTTTCTGGCCTGGTTCTTCGGGATCATGGCGTTCAGCCGTCTCGACGGCAGCGGTCACCACCCGGCCAGCATCGCCATCGGCCTGCTGCTGATGACGACGTTCATCGTTGCCGAGCGGCTCGGGCACTTCATCGAACAGCCGATGAACAACAGCGTCTTCGACATCCCGATGTACCGGATCTGCGGCACCATCACCGGCAATCTGCTGGGGGCGGGGCATCGGCTGGCACAGCCACGCGAAAGTGACCGGGCCACCGTCTGGATGTGAGTCAGCCCGCGCAGATGTCGTCGACCGGTCAGCGGAGAAGGTCGGAACACGGCAGAGAGCCGACGGACTGGCAGAATCGAGCAATGACGTCGACCCGGCCGACCGCGCCGGCGCAGCAACCTCGTGATTCGACGTCGCCCCGCCGTCCGCCCCGGTCGCTGACCCCGGTCGAGATGGCCCAGGCCGCGGTGATGGCAGCGCTCAGCGCCGCCCTGGCGATCATCTCGGTGGTGGTGCCCTTCGCCGGCCCCCTGTCGCTGCTGGTGACGGTCCCGATGGGCCTGCTCGGTTACCGCTATCGGCTGCGCGTACTGCTGGCGGCCACGTTTGCCGCGAGTACGGTCGCTTTCCTGATCGGCGGTATCAGCGGCTTCATGGTGGTGCTCAACTGCGCTTACGTCGGCGGGGTGACCGGCATCATCAAACGCCGCGGCGGCGGCGCCGTCACGGTGCTTGCGGTATCGGTCGTCGCCGGTCTGCTCAACGGGTTGCTGATCGTCGGCCTGCTCATGTTGCTGGTCCGGCTGCGCACCCTGATCTTCGAGGCGATGACCGCCAACGTCGACGGTGTGGTGACCGCGCTGTCGCAGTTCGAACCGTTCCGGCAGGCCGCGCTGGACACCCGCGCCCTGTTCGGCACGGCGCTGGAGTTCTGGCCGGTGCTCATCATGAGCTATTCGGTGTTCACCATCATGGTGGTGTCGGTGGTGGGGTGGTGGGCGCTGTCGCGGGTGCTCGACCGGCTGCGCGGTGTTCCCGACGTGCACAAGCTCGAGACCCCCGACGAGAGCGGCACCGTGGCACCGCTGCCGCTGCGGCTCGTCGATGCCCGCTTCCGCTATCCGGGTGCCGACCACGATGCGCTGCGGCCGCTGAGCCTGTCCATCGGCGTCGGCGAACACATCGCCGTCACCGGGGCCAACGGATCGGGTAAGACCACGCTGATGCTGCTGCTGTCGGGCCGCGCACCCACCTCGGGCAGCATCGAGCGGCCCGGTGCGGTCGGACTGGGCCGGCTGGACGGTACCGCGGTGGTCCTGCAACACCCGGAGAGCCAGGTGCTCGGTACCCGGGTCGCCGATGACGTCGTGTGGGGTCTGCCGCCCGGCACCCGGACCGACGTGGCGGCGCTGCTGGGCGAGGTGGGGCTGGCCGGGATGGAGGAGCGCGATACCGGCGGGCTCTCCGGCGGAGAGTTGCAGCGCCTCGCCGTGGCGGCCGCCCTGGCCCGTCAGCCCGCGCTGCTCGTCGCCGATGAGATCACCAGCATGGTCGACCAGCGGGGCCGCGATGCTCTGCTCGGCGTGCTCTCCGGTCTGACCGACCGGCACGGCATGGCACTGGTGCACATCACGCACTACAACAATGAAGCGCAGATGGCCGATCGCACCGTTGCGTTGAGTGAATCAGTGGACAACATGGTGATGGTGCAGAACTCCGCCGCGCCCGCTCCCACCGTCAGTCACGCCGAGCACAGCGGTGCGCCGGTGCTGCGCCTGGAGGGCGTGGCGCACGTGTACGCCCGCGGGACGCCGTGGGCCAAGACCGCTCTGCGCGAGGTGAACTTCACCGTCAACGAGGGCGACGGTGTGCTGATCCACGGCGGCAACGGCTCGGGCAAGTCGACGCTGGCGTGGATCATGGCCGGCCTCGCCACACCCACCTCCGGCAGCTGCCTGGTTCGCGGCCGCCCCGCACACGAACACGTGGGGGAGGTGGCGATCGCCTTCCAGGCGGCACGGCTGCAGCTGTTACGCAGCCGGGTCGATCTCGAAGTCGCTTCCGCCGCAGGCTTTTCCCCCTACGACACCGGCCGGGTGGCCGCGGCGCTGGCGACGGTCGGACTCGACGGCTCGCTGGCGCGCCGGCGGGTCGACCAGCTCAGCGGCGGACAGATGCGGCGGGTGGTCATCGCCGGGCTGCTGGCCCGCTGGCCCCAGGCCCTGATCCTCGACGAGCCGCTGGCGGGTCTGGACGCCGACAGCCAACGCGGGCTGCTTCGCCTGCTGACCGATCTGCGTATCAACACCGGGCTCACGGTGGTGGTCATCTCCCACGATTTCACCGGCCTTGAAGAGTTGTGCCCGCGGATTCTGCACCTCAACGGCGGGGTGCTGTCATGAGTGACACCCGCGTACGCCGGCCCGTGGTGCTGTTGCGTCCCGTCCCGGGAACCTCAGTGATCCACGAGCTGTGGGCCGGCACGAAGATCATCGTGGTCTTCGTGGCTTCGCTACTGCTGGCCTTCTACCCCGGCTGGGTGCCCATCGCCCTGATGGCGGCGCTGCTGGCGGTGACGGTGCGGCTGGCGCACATCTCGAGGGGTGTGCTGCCCTCGATTCCCCGGTGGTTGTGGATCCTGCTGCTGCTGGGCGCGGTGACCGCCACGCTCGGCGGCGGTGCGCCGGTGCTGCACCTGGGGGTGATCGACCTCGAGGTCGGCGGGCTGCTGAAGTTCCTGCGCTTCACGCTGCTCTCGATCGTTCTGCTGGGCTGGGGCGCGATGGTGTCGTGGACGACGAATGTCGCCGACGTCGCTCCGGCCGTCGCCACGCTGGGCCGGCCGTTTCGCGCGCTGCGCATCCCGGTCGATGACTGGGCGGTGGCGCTGGCGCTGTCGCTGCGGGCGTTCCCGATGCTGCTCGACGAGTTCCGGTTGCTCTACGCCGCCCGGCGGTTACGGCCGCGGGCGGTGGCGTCCGACGGCAGTCCGCGGCGGCGTCGCTGGGCGGCTGAGATCGTGGACCTGTTGGCCGCCGGTGTCACCGTCGCACTGCGGCGCGCCGACGAGATGGGCGATGCCATCACCGCCCGCGGCGGCACCGGGCAGATCTCGGCGACGCCCTCGAGGCCGGGACGGGCCGACTGGGTGGCGTTGGCGATCGTCGCAGCGCTGTGCGTGCTCGCGGTCGCGGTGGACCTCCGCCTGGGCTGAGGCCTGCCATCCACGGTGGCGCCCCGGGATTGCCACGGGATAGTATCGACCCCATGAAACCGGCGACGTGGCTGGCAACAGCCGTGCTCATGGCCGGTGCCCCCGCGTTCATGCTGCCGATCGCGGCTTTGCTGCCGCAGGCCGAAGCCGAGAGCCCGGACTGTATCGGGACCAGCTGCTCCTTCGTGTCGCCGAGTCGGGCCATCGAGTGCACCATCACCGTCGGCAGCCCCGCCGGCACGCCGGACAGCGCGTTCTGCGCCTGGAGTGACGATGACCGGGCGCAGTCGGTGAGGCTGCTCACCGACGGGGTGCTCGAACCGTGCATCAACCCGTTCGTCGCCCTCGTCGACAGGTGCACCTCGGACACCCAGACGGGTCTGCCTGCTCTGGGGTACGGCGAGACCGCGGTTCTGGGTCCCTTCACCTGCCTGGCCGGCGCGCAGAACATCCGCTGTACCGTCGCGCCCTCCGAAAAGGGTTTCTCGATCAACAGCACCGGGATCATGCCCGTGGCACCTCCGCCGCCCCCGGCTCCGCCGGTGCCTGTCGAACCTGCGCCGCCACCGCCACCGCCGGCCGCTGAAGCGCCACCCGCGGAATGGCCGCCACTGCCGCCCGTCCCGGACCAACCTGCCGCTGCTTAACAGATCGCATCCATTCATGTCGGGGAGAACCATGAAGAACCTGCTGCACTGCACTCTGTCCGTAGGCCTGTGCGCCGGGCTGCTGGCCGGCACACCGGTGGACGCGCAAGCCAGGGTGGTCCAATCCGAGGTCGCGCTGGCCGCCACCGTGCTGACCCTCGAGGGTGGGGTCGTCGGACTCCAGCATCTGCTCCACTTCACCCCGCTGCAGCTGGGCGGTGATCTCTGTGATGCGCCGAACCGCTGCCAACCGGTGGACTACTTCGCCATGCCGCTGGGCCCGATGTTCAACGACATGGCCGTCACTCCCGTGAACAACGCCATCCAGACGGTGCCGAACGGCACTCCGATCACCCTGTTCGGGCACAGCCAGGGTGGCCAGGTCATCTACTCGGCGCTGCGTAGCTGGGCGGCCGATCCGGGCACCGCCCCCGATCCCGCCCGGGTGTCGTGGGTGTCGATCGGCAACCCGGAGAACAACTTCGGGGGCAGGTCGGCCATACCGCTACCCGCCGACTCCCCGTATTCGGGCATCGAGGTGATCCGCCAGTACGACGGGTGGGCCGACTGGCCCACCGGTCCGTTCAACCTGGTGGCGTGGGCCAACGCGGCGGTGGGGATGTCGACCACCCATGTGTTCGGGTACTTCGATGTCGACATCGATGACCCGACCAACATCCGATACACCCCGGATCGCGCCGATGGAACGCCCGGGAACATCACCTATGTGTTCGTGCCGACTCCCACACTGCCTCTGGTCACCGCGCTGACCGGTCCGCTGGCCCCGTTGCTCAATCCGGTGCTGGATCCGCTGCTGCGCCCGATGGTCGAGGCGGGTTACAACCGCCCGATCACCGTCCCGG
>JBFYOQ010000044.1:0-17787 GCA_041303735.1 Mycobacterium sp. | reverse complement strand
CCAGCGCCAACGCGATGACGATCACCGCGGTCACGATCAGCCAGGGAAGCAGCGAGGCCTTGACGTATCGGAGGTAGACCCCGCTGATGGTGATCATCACCGTCGCGATCCCGATCAGGAGCAGCAGCGCGTTCTCTGTTTCCCGACTCATGCGCCGTATCCCAGCACCAACACGCCGATCGCGGTCGCCGCTGCGGTGGCCACCACGAAGGTTGCAGGCGCGAATCGAATTGCGAAGGCGCGGCCGAACATTCCCGCCTGCATCGCGAACAGCTTCACGTCCACGGCCGGACCTACGACAAGGAAGACCAGGCGCGGAACCAGAGGCACCATGGTCAGGCTCGCGGCAACGAACGCGTCGGCCTCCGAGCACAGGGACAGCACCACCGCGAGGACCGCCATCACCAGCACACCGAGTAGAAGTTGCCCCGCCAGGTGTTCCATCACCCAGTCCGGGACGATCACGTGCAGTGCGGCCGCGGCGGCGGCACCGATCACCAGATAGGAGGCGGCCTGAATGAAATCATGCCGCGCGGCCTCGGTGAAAGTGTGCCAGCGTGAGCCCTGGCCGTCGACGGCGCGCGGCAGACGGCGGGTGATCCACTCGGTGCGTCCCCAGCGGGACCAGGCCAGTCCCATGACGATGGCGGTGATCAGGGATGCACCGACGCGGGCGAACACCATCTGTGGTTGGCCGGGGAACGCCACCACCGTGGAGACCACCACCACCGGGTTGATGGCGGGGGCGGCGAGCATGAAGGTCAGCGCCGCCGCACCGACGGCGCCCTCACCGAACATCCGGCGGGCTACCGGTACCGAGCCACACTCGCAGCCGGGCAACGCGGCACCGCTGACCGCCGCGGCCACCACCGCCGCCGCCGGTCGCCGTGGCAACCACCGGGACAGCCGTTCGGTGGTCACGAACACCGCGATCAGCGCGCTCAGAACGACTCCGAGGGCCAGGAACGGCAGGGCTTGGACGAAGATCCCGCTGAACACCGTGCCGGCTGTCGACAACGCCGCGCTGTCGTAGACCGCGGCTCGCAACGTGCCGCCCAGCAACGCACAAGCCACCACTGCCGTGACCAAGACCGGCATCGACGCTGACTCCGGCAACCGGGCGGTCCTCACTGCGGCCACCGGGACATTGTGACAGCCGACTCCTGGATCGCTTCTCCACCGCTGACGCGCGCCTCAGGGAACGCGATTGCAGCTCTAATGAAAATAGTTCTCAATTCCATGTAGCCTATCGCGATCGTCTGGTTAGCCTGGAACCAGGCCGACTTTGGAGGAACCATGACACCTGCGGAACACGTCGAACCGAGCGATCACGAGCACCTGCCGGGTGACGGCCACCAGACCGTCGCGCATGGCGACCACATCGACCATATCCACGACGGCGAGCGGCACCCTGAGGCGAAGATCCACTCCGATCACGGCTCGGCGCACACCGACAACGACGGGTGTGAGACCGTTCAGCACGGTGACCACGTCGACCATGTTCACGACGGGCATCGGCACTTCCAGCACGGCGACCACGTACACGAGCACTGAACATCGATCCGGCGGGGTATCACCAGCGGCCGATGAGGATCATCGGGGCGGGCCATCGGAAAGGACCGACCCCAGGCCCCATTCGTAATTGGAAACGGTTACTATTATCGTTTATGAACCCGTTTCGTCCTCGAATGATCGGCGTCACGGCCGCCGTCGTCGCACTTGCCGCTCCTCTTGGTTTGTCCGCGTGCTCCTCGCGTGACGGCGGGGATACCGCCGCACCCCCCACCACCGCTGCGCCGAGCGGTGGATGTCCCACAACGCCGGTCAATGTTGTGGTCAGCGTGGATCAATGGGGCGATATCGTCAGGGAGTTGGGCGGTGATTGCGCCCAGGTGACGACGGTGCTGGCCAGCTCGTCGGTCGATCCACACGACTTCGAACCCTCGCCGGCGGACGCGGCGACCTTCGCACAGGCGCAACTCGTCGTCGTCAACGGAGCGGACTACGACCCGTGGGCGTCGAAGTTCGCGGCAACATCGGCTCCGGAGGCGCCGGTGGTGGATGCGGGCGTGGTGACCAAGACCCCGGCGGGCTCCAATCCGCACCTCTGGTACAGCCCGTCCGCGGTGGTTGCGGTCGCTGATGCCGTCACCGCCGAACTCGTGAAGCTGGCGCCGGAAGGACAGGGCTACTTCACCGACCAACGCGCGGCTTTCAGCACCAGCCTCGAGCCGTACAACAAGTTGCTCTCCGATATCAAGGCAGGCGCGGCGGGCAAGACCTATGCGGCCACCGAGAGCGTCTTCGATTACACAGCAGAGGATGTCGGCTTGGTGAACGCGACGCCTCCGGGCTATCGAACGGCGTCGGCGAACGAGTCCGATCCGTCGCCGGCGGATCTGGAGGCGTTCCGTCGCGCTCTGGCGGATCGCCAGGTCAATGTTCTGGTCTACAACACCCAGACCGAAGGCTCGGTCCCTGAACAGATCCGCAGCGCCGCCGAAGCTGCGGGCGTGCCGGTGGTCGAGGTGACAGAGACGGTGCCGCCGGGAACGACGCAGTTCGAAACATGGCAGGTCGCTCAGCTGACCGCACTGGCAAAGGCGCTCGGTGTCGCTGTGTGAGCCCGAATCCACTGCTCCTGCGCTGACGTTCGACGATGTCAGTGTGGTGCGCGGAGGGAATCTGCTCTGGTCTGAGGGCACATTCGAGGTTCCTACCGGGGGCATTGTCGCGGTCATCGGATCGAATGGCTCAGGCAAGACCAGCCTGCTGAACGTGGTTCTGGGACTGATACCGCCTGCTTCGGGTCACGTTCGCGTGCTCGGAAAGCCGCCCGGGGAGGTCAACGAGTTCATCGGCTATGTGCCGCAGAACTACGCGTCGTCCCCGGGGGACGCTATCCGCGTATGCGATGCGGTCATGCTGGGCCTCAACGGAACTCGGTGGGGGTTCGGACGTCCCACCCGCGAGGAACGGCGGCGGGTCACTGAGGTGCTGGACTCGGTCGACGCCGGGGCATTGGCCGGCCGGCGCCTCTCCGAACTGTCCGGCGGGCAGCGCCAGCGCGTCGCCATCGCCGAGGCGCTGGCCGCCCGCCCGAAGATCCTCATCCTCGACGAGCCGCTAGCGTCCCTGGATCTGCGCAATCAGCGCGAGATTGTTCACCTGCTCGACCGTCTCAACAAACAGCTCGGTGTCACGATCCTGGTCGTCGCCCACGATTTGAACCCGCTACTGAGTGTGCTGAGTAGCGCGATCTATCTGTTGGACGGACATGCGCACTTCGACACCCTTGGCGGGGTGGTCGAGGAAGATTTACTCAGTCATCTGTACGGCACCCCGATCCAGGTCGTCCGCACACCGCAGGGCGAGTTGTACATGAGGAGCACGTAGTGACGACTTGGGTGATGGCTTTCGGCTACCAGGACAATTGGTGGCCTATCCTCACGTCGTCGTTCATGCGCAACGCACTGGTCGGTGGCACGATCGTCGCGCTCGCAGCGGGCTTGATCGGCTACTTCGTCGTCGTCCGCAACACCGCGTTCGCAGCCCACGCACTGGCCCATATCGGTCTGCCCGGCGCAACCGGCGCGGTCCTGCTCGGCCTGCCCGTCGCACTGGGTCTCGGCGTGTTCTGTGTCGGCGGGGCATTGGTCATCGGGGTCCTCGGTACCCGCCGATCCGACCGTGAAGTGGCCACGGGTACCGTCCTGGCGCTGGCGACCGGTTTCGGACTCTTCTTCAATTCACTGGCAACTAAATCCTCGAGCACGATGACGAATGTCCTGTTCGGAAATCTGCTGGCCATCTCCGCCGAACAACTGGTCACGTTCGCAGTGCTGTTGGTGCTGTTGGCCGCCAGCATCGGCTTCATCTACCGGCCCCTGCTGTACACCTCAGTCAACGTCGAGGTGGCCCAGGCCAAGGGGCTGCCGGTGCGCTTGTTGTCGATGGTCTTCATGGCGCTGCTCGGGTTAGCCATCACGATGGCGGTGCAGGCGGTCGGCACTCTGCTGCTCTTCGCTTTGGTCATCACCCCCGCTGCGACCGCCATCATGCTGACCCCGAAGCCGCCCAGGGCGATGATCATTTCCACAGCGATCAGCGTGGTGTCGGTGTGGCTGGGTGTCGCCATGTCGGCGATGTTCAACCTGCCGCCGAGCTTCGTCATCGTCACGATCGCGTGCGGTGCATGGTTCGTCGTCTGGCTATTCGAACGTCACGTCCGGCCACGATCCGCAGCGGCACAGCGGATATCAGCCGAGTTCGTAGCGGATCAGTCGGGAACCGTTGGCGGCGACCACAGCCACCGATGACGCGGGTTGTGCAACGGGGAGGTCAACAGCGGCCGGAGCGAACGACTAGCGGGCGGTGACGGCCTTGCGGCTGGCAGGATGAGCCCGTGACGGTTGCCGGGCGGACCCGCCCGCGATTTGCCGGGTCGATGCAAGTCCTCTTCGCAGGTCTGATTCTGCTGGCCCTGTTCGCCGGCACAGTGCGGGCTTTCATGGTGGGCCGGCCCGACCTGGCGACCGCTGCCACCGTGTTCTGCGGCGTCTTCGTCCAAGCGCTGCCATTCCTGGCCTTCGGCGTGGTGATCAGCGGCTTGATCGCGGCGTATATCTCCCCGGACCGGCTGACTCGCTGGCTGCCCCGGCGAACGGGCGCGGCGATCGTGACCGCCGGGATCGGGGGCGCCGCCTTGCCGGGCTGCGAATGTGGAGCGGTTCCGGTGGCACGCAGGTTGTTCGGCGACGGTCTGTCGAGCAATCGGCAGGGTGCGGCTGCTCTGACTTTCATGCTCGCAGCCCCTGCGATCAATCCGGTTGTCATGGTGTCGACGGCGGTGGCCTTTCCCGGCGAACCAGCCATGGTCGGTGCGCGGTTCACCGCGTCACTGCTCACCGCGATCGTCATGGGCGCAGTGTGGTCACGATGGGGTCGCGCCGAATGGATCACCCGGCGGCTACCGCGATCGCCCCACAGTGGCGGGTCGAAGTGGACACTGTTCACCGAGGCTGCGCGGCACGACTTTCTGCAGGCCGCGTCGTACCTGGTCCTCGGCGCCGCCACAGCTGCCGCACTGAACGTGCTGATGCCGCCGACGGTGTACGAGCACTTGGCCGGCCAACTGTTGCTCGGCATCCTCACCATGGCGATCCTGGCCTTCGTCTTGGCGCTGTGTTCGGAGGCGGACGCCTTCGTAGCCGCGAGCCTGACCATGTTGCCGCTGCTGCCGCGGCTGGTGTTTCTGGTCGTGGGACCGGCTGTGGACGCGAAGCTGTTCGCGATGCAGGCGGGCGTGTTCGGCCGCCCATTCGCCACGCGGTTCGCCCCGGCAACGTTCGTCGCCGCCACGATAATCGCCACGGTGGTCGGGCTGCTCTTCCTAGGAGGTGCCCGGTGAGCCGGGACACCGAGAACGTGGTTCTGTTTCTGTTGGGAATGAGTACCGCGGCGATCGTCGTCACCGGCACCTTCACCCGCTACGTCAAGCCCACGCTCATGCCGTGGTTGGCCGTGACCGCGGTGTTGCTCGTCACGCTGGCACTGGCCGCGATCATCCGGGACGTTCGGGCTCGCGGCCGTCGCGGGGACGACGCTGATCACCACGACGATGTCCAACACGCGCACCGGTCTGCGGTGGTGTGGTTGCTGGTGCTGCCCGTTGCGCTGCTGGGCTTCGTGGTCCCACCGGCGCTGGGTGCGCGGACCGCGGAGCCCGCGGTCAACGCCCTGCCCCACAAGGTGCTGTCTCGTCCCTTTCCGCCGTTGACCGCCGATCGCGCCCCGGAACTCGCGCTGCCGGAGGTGGTGATCCGCGCGAATCGGGACACGGCCTACACCCTGCAGGGTCGGCTGATCACGGTCACCGGCTTCACCCTCAAGGCGGGCGACGGGATCGATTTGGGACGGGTCGTCGTCATCTGCTGTGCAGCCGACGCACACCTGGCACGACTCCATCTCGGTGGCCCGGCCGCGGCGACAGCGGCCACCTACCCCGAGGAGACCTGGGTGCGGGTGGAGGGCACCGTGGTCCCCAAACCATCCGATGTGTCCGGGTTGTGGGTCCCGACTCTGACGGTCTCGGCTGTGACGCCCATAGAGGCGCCGAAGAACCCCTACGTGTATTAGAGAGATCCGCTAGTGAACTGCGAACGGCAGTAGGGCCATCTTGCGCGCGTTCTTGATCGCCATTGCCACCTTGCGCTGTTGCTGAACGGTCAGTCCGGTGACGCGCCTGGATCTGATCTTGCCTCGCTCGGAGATGAACGTCGGCAGCAGCGCGGTGTCCTTGTAGTCGACTGTCGTGATGCCGAACTCCCGGAAGGGGTTGGCCTTCTTACGCGGCCGATCTGCGGCGGGTGCTCGACTGGTCGGCTTGCTTCTGCCTGCCATCGCCGGCTACCAACTGGCCTTGCTGACGCCGGGCAACTCGCCGCGGTGCGCCATTTCCCGGACGCGGATGCGGGACAGACCGAACTTGCGTAGGTGACCGCGGGGACGACCGTCGACGGCATCGCGATTGCGGAGCCGCACGGCGCTGGAATCGCGTGGCAACCGCTGCAGCGCCGCCTGCGCGGCGACGCGCTCGTCGATGGTGCTTGATGGGCGCCGGATGGTCTCCTTCAATTCGGCGCGTCGTTGGGCGTAGCGCGCCACGATGGCTCGGCGCTGTTCGTTTTTGACGATCTTGGATCTCTTGGCCATCTCAGCGCTCCTCGCGGAAGTCGACGTGTCGGCGGATGATCGGGTCGTACTTCTTGAGCACCAACCGGTCGGGATCGTTGCGCCGGTTCTTGCGGGTGACGTAGGTGTAGCCGGTGCCGGCGGTGGAGCGCAGCTTCACCACTGGCCGAATGTCGGTGCTGGCCATCAGATCCTCTGCCCGGCCGCGCGGAGCCGGGTGACCACGGCTTCGATCCCGTCGCGGTCGATCACCTTGATGCCCTTGGTGCTGACCCGCAGCGTGATGCGGCGCCCCTGCGATGGCAAGAAGTAGGTCTTGCGCTGAATGTTGGGGTTCCAGCGCCGGCGGGTACGCCGGTGGGAGTGGGACACCGAATTGCCGAAACTCGGTGAACGCCCGGTCACCTGGCAGTGCGCAGACACGCGGCCTCCTTAGATGTAATGAAAACGACAATCGTTTTCGACAACTGCTTCACGGGAGGGTAACGTAGCCACGGTTAGATGACAATGATTCCCAATAAAGGGTAGGAAATGCGTACACCAGTAGTCCTTGTCGCCGGTCAAGGCGACAGCGACCGAGTGGCGGGCACCCTGATGGACACCCCGGGCACCCTGGTCGTCGGGCACGAATACGACGGGCAGGTGGTGCGGCGCTGGGTCAGCATCATGCGCGACGGGGAGTTGTCGACGACCGAAATGCCGTTGGAGTTGACCAATGGCTGTGTCTGCTGCACGACCCGCAACGATCTGCTGGTACTGCTACGGAGGCTGCACCGTCGCGAAGACGTGACGCGCATCGTCGTGCTGCTGGCGCCGTGCTGGGAACCCGAACCCATCTGTGTGGCGATCAATGAGGTTCGGGTTCACGTCGGACCCGGCTATATCGACGGCCCAGCCGGAGGTGATGTGTGCATCGACGCCGTGGTCACAACGGTTGACCCCGATGACTGGCTGAACCAGGCGGTCGGTTCCGACGAACGAGAGGATGGCCGGACCGTCGCGCAGGTCGTCGTGGGTCAGGCGGAATTCGCCGATCTGCTGGTGCTGAGCCGGCCCGATGCCACCACGCTGTCGGTTCTGCGGCGACTGGCCCCACTGGCCCGCATTACCGTCGGTGTCGACCGTGTCGAGCAGGCCCTGGGACACCTCGACCCGCGCACGCGCCGCGGCAGGCGACGCGACCCGCACGATCCGCTGCTGGCCGGGCAACCGCCACTGGATCCCGCTGGAGAGGTCACGCTGATGGAGTTCACCGCACGACGGCCGTTTCACCCGCAGCGCCTGCATGCCGCTATCGACATGCTGCTGGATGGCGTCGTCCGGACCCGAGGCCGTGCGTTCGTGGCCAACCGGCTTGACGACGTCATGTCGATCGAGTCAGCTGGTGGCGGTGTCCTCGTCGAACACGCCGGAACATGGCTGGCGGCAATGGGACCCAACGAGCTGGCTCACACCGACCCCCAGCGCCGTGCGCTGGCGGCGATGGGGTGGGATGACCGATTCGGTGACCGCCACATATCCATGGCGGTGCTGGTCTGCGGTGCGCAGCCGGCCGAGATCGACAGCGCCCTGCGGGGCGCGCTACTCACCGATCACGAACTCGCCCGGCCCGGCGAATGGTCGCAGTACCCCGACCCGTTCGGCGACTGGCACGCCGATCCCTGCGAGGAGTTGCCCGACGTCCGCGATGAACTCACCGCGCGACCAAACCGCCACGGAGAAGAGGAACGATGAAACCGGGCATCCACCCCGACTACCATCCCGTCGTGTTCCAGGACGCCAGCACGGGCAAGGCGTTCCTGACCCGATCGACGATCACCAGTTCACGCACCATCGACTGGGAAACCCCGGACGGCCTCTGCACCTACCCGCTGATCGTGGTGGACGTGACGGCGGACTCCCACCCGTTCTGGACAGGAACCCACCGCGTGCTGGACTCGGCCGGACAGGTCGAGAAGTTCCGCCGCCGCTACGGACAGCGGTGACCATGCCGGCCAACACACCGGAGAAGCTGCCCGTCACCGTGCTGTCCGGCTTCCTCGGGGCGGGAAAGACGACCTTGCTCAGCTACATCCTCGCCAACCGCGATGGACGCCGGGTTGCGGTGATCGTCAACGACATGAGCGAGGTGAACATCGACGCCGCGCTGATTGCCGGGCAGGGCCATCTCGACCGAACCGAGGAGAAACTGGTCGAGCTGACCAACGGGTGCATCTGCTGCACCCTTCGGGAAGACCTCATCGAGGCGGTAGGCCAGTTGGCCCGCCAGGGCCGGTTCGATCATTTGGTCATCGAATCCACCGGGATCTCCGAACCGATGCCGGTCGCGGCGACCTTCGGCTGGGAGTTCGAGGACGGCTCCAGCCTGAGCGACGTGGCCACTCTCGACACCATGGTGACGCTCGTGGACGCATCGACGTTCCTTCCCGAGCTGGCCCGCGGCGACGCCCTGGCCGACCGCAAGCTCGCCGCCACCGACGGTGACGCCCGCAGCATCGCCGATCTCCTGGTCGAACAGGTGGAGTTCGCCGACGTGCTGCTGCTCAACAAGACCGACCTGGTCGGCGAGCAAGCCCTCGGCACGGTGGAGACGATGCTGCGCCGGCTCAACCCGAGGGCGAAGCTGCTCCGCACGCAGCGCGGTGAGGTGGACCTCGCCGACGTTCTCGACACCGGCCTGTTCGATCCGCTGGCCGCCGAGCAGACACCTGGCTGGGACGAGGAGATCGCCGAGGGTCACACTCCGGAAACCGAGGAGTACGGCATCAGCAGTTTGACGTTTCGAGCCGATCGCCCGTTCCATCCGCAGCGGCTGGCCGATGTCCTCGACGAGGTGCGCGGCCTATTGCGCAGCAAGGGGTTCTGCTGGATCGCCAGCCGACCGGACATCGCTGCGATCTGGTCACAAGCCGGACCGAACCTGGTGTTCGAGCCCGCGCAGTACTGGTCGACGACAGACCTGGAACCGGGGCAGGAAATCGTCTTCATCGGCGTCCGGCTCGACCGCGAAAGGGTGCGGCAGTTGCTCTGCTCGGCTTTGCTCGACGACGCCGAATATGCAGCAGGAGAACGGGAGTGGCTCGGCTACCCGGATCCGCTGCCGGCGTGGGCGATCGCCCACACCCACTGACCGACCGACGAAGTCGCCCTCAGGCGCGGACCGCCTTGCCGGGCCTCAACGGATGGTGATGCCAGCGTCACTTCATCGCCGAGCACTCGGCGCAGAGACCGAAGATTTCGATCGTGTGGCTGACATCGGAGAATCCGTTTTCACGGGCGACCTCGGCGGCCCAAGCCTCGACTCTGGCGCCCTGCACCTCGACGGTTGCGCCGCATTGCCGGCACACCAAATGGTGATGGTGCTGTTGCGAGCACCGTCGATAGACCGACTCCCCGTTCTCCGTTCGGAGCGTGTCGACCAGGCCGGCGGCGGCCATGGATTGCAATCTGCGATACACCGTGGTCAGTCCGACACCCTCACCGCGGCGTCGCAACTCGTCATGAAGCTCCTGAGCTGAACGGAACTCCTCGAGATTCTCCAGCAGATCCCAGACCGCCGCCCCCTGCCGCGTCGCGCGGGTGCCGCGAGCGCTCGGCGGGCTGTAGTCGGCCCCCGCGCTGCTCACCGGCCCTCCGCAGCGTGCGTGACTGCGGCCACGACGATGTCTGCAAGGTGCGTGTCGACCAGGCGGTAGCGCACTTCACGCCCCGCGCGATCGCCCGCTACCACGCCGGCCGCCTTCAAAACCCGTAAGTGCTGGCTGACCAGCGGCTGCGGCAGACCAAGGGTGCCGACCAGTTCGTGGACACACCGCGACGATTCGCATAACTGCACGACGATGGCGATCCGTACCGGCGCCGACAGGGCCCGCAGCAGCTCACCGGCGGCCGTGAGTACGTGCGCTGGCGGCATGCCGGGCGACATCGGATGCCGGTGACGGTTGGGGTCCAACACCGACAGATCGGCATCGGATACGGCGGACTTCAATCGTGCTCCCGGGGTCATCATCGGGCCGGGTCGAAGACCGCAACCCAAACGAAAATGGTTTCCACTTGGAAGGACTGTTTCATGCGCGGGTACGCATGTCAACGCGCTGCTAAGATGGTAATGATTATCATTCGCAACAATGCTCGGTGCGGCTGCCGTGCGCGGCGCCCTTGACTGGAATCGGAGGACCGCCGATGGAATCCGCCGCCCACGGTTCGCCATCCATGACTTCCCGAACCGGTCTCACTGAATGATCGGTCTGCCCGCGCGAGTAGGCAGTTCGGTCTCCGAGATGCCCACCGGAGTCGTCCTCCTCAGCGTTCCGCTACTGGACGACGTCATTCAAGTGGGCACGGCCGGCGCTTGGGCGACCGGAACCATCGAGGTCGCCAAGACCCCGTCGGAGATGGTGGTGCGCCGCAGCGATGGCAGGCCGTTGCAAGCCCATATCCTCCGCCAGAGTGGGGAAGGCTCCGCGTCGAGGACGCCCGTGTTCCGCGAACCGGTGCGCTCACTGAGACTCCGGTGCATACCGCACGCCGGCGCCTCTGAACGCTGGATTGTGTTGCCTGGTGTTCGAATCCGCCGGCACACCGATCTTTTCCAACTCATCGAGACGATCGCTGCGTTCGGCCTGGCGAAGCAACGCAGAAGCCATTGCCTTCCGGCGGTGGCGACGTCGGCCTGACCTCGCATGCCGGCGTGCGCATCCGCCCCCTCGACCGGACCATTGGCCATCCGAAAGCGGAAGCTACAGGTCTGTCGTCGACTGTCGGGTGCGCAGTCAGGGTTGATAGGGGTCCGGTGTGCCCATCGGAATCAACGGGTGTTCTTTGACGCTGCGATCAAAGTCACCCACGATTTTCAGCACCGGCCCGACGACCCAGGAGTCGGGTGTCGGCTTCTCCTCACGCGGATCGGTGAAGAGGTTGTAGACCATGGGCACCGGATACTTCGCCGGTGGATCGAACATGGTGTCCTGGCGGTAGAAATGTAGTTTCCAGTTCCGCCACTTCACCGCCTGTAGCCGATCCGAGCACCAGATCGGGAATCCCTCCCGCGCCGATTCGTCGGTGTTGCCAAGGAAGAACTCGGACTGGTCGATACTGTCGAAGGGGCGGTCGGTGGGCACCTTGGCAGCGCCGAACCGCGCGAGGGTGGCGAACATGTCGACGCCATGCACCATTTCGTTGGTCTCGCGTCCGGCTGGAATCCTGTCTGGCCATCGGATCATGAAGGGCACGCGGATACCGCCTTCTAGCGCGGTGAAGTACTGACCGCGCCACGGACCTGCCCAGCCGTCCCACGGGCGGATGAACTCCGGACCATTGTCGCTGGTGAACACAACGATCGTGTTGTCCCTGATACCGGCTTTGTCGATCGCATCGAGAATCTGCCCGACATGAGTGTCCGTCTCGTTGAGCACATCCGCCCAATCACCGTTGCCCGTCTTGCCCTTGAACGCCGGGTTCGGCTCCGTCGGCAGATGCGGTTGAGTCAGTGCCACATAGGTGAACAACGGCTTCCCCGATCGGCCCTGCTTGCCGATGAACGACACGGCCCGCCGGGTGATCTCCGCGTCGATCAGACGACGCTGAGTAAGGTCGTAGACACCCAACTCGCGGCTCTTCTCGCCCCTGCGGCCCTCCATCATCTGTTCGGCCGGCATGACGTCGGGCGACCATCCCGGCGATGAGGGCCAGAGGGCCTCGTCCGTTGTCCTTGGTATACCGAACCACTCGTCGAAGCCCTGATCATTGGGCAGGCGCCCATCACGGCTGCCCAGATGCCACTTCCCGAAATAGCCGGTTGCATAGCCGGATTCGGAGAGCGCTTCGCCGATGGTGACTTCCCATTGGGTAAGGCCGTCGGCGACTCCACCGAACGGGACCGCGTAGGTTCCGGAGCGAATCGCCCAGCGCCCCGTCAGCAAGCTGGAACGACTCGGCGTGCACTGCGTCTCCATGTTGAAGTTCAGGAATCGCGTGCCGTCTTCCGCCAGGGAGTCGATCCGCGGGGTCGGCGCGCCGCGGGTCGCTCCGCCTCCATAAGCGCCGACCTCCCCGTATCCGAGATTGTCGGTCAGGATGAAGACGATGTTCGGGACGCCGGTTTGCGCCTGAGTTCGCGCCGGCTTCGCCGAACATGCCGCTGCGGCAACCAGAATCAGTGCAAGGCAGAGCCTCAGCATCGCGCGTTGTACACCGAACGCCATCAGTCACTCGCTTCCGTAGGTGCTTGCCGGATATGGATCGGAGCGGATTGCGGACACGGAATCGCCGAGGTGCCGGTCACGTGGTCTCACTGAGAATCGCTGCTGCAGCGCGATACCCAGATCGGATCGCCCCGTCCATGTAGCCGTTCCAGACATCAGAGGTTTCAGCTCCTGCCCAGTGGATACGTCCGACCGGGGCTGCCAGGGCCTTGCCGTACTGGGTCCATACCCCGGCGCCCAGCCGCCCGCCGTAGCAGCCGCGGGTGAATTCCTCGGCGTTCCAGTCCTGCTCGAGTACATCGATCGGCTCGGCAGCCTGCTCACCGAAATACTTGACCAGGGCTCCGACCACCGTCTGGCGACGTTGCATCGGAGTCAGCTCAGCTGCCCTTCGCGCGTGTGCGCCTTCCAGGAAGCCGACGAGGACTCCGCAGGACCCGTCGGGTGGTGAGTTGTCGAGGACGATGTTGAACTCGTCATCGAGACTCATCACGAAGCCGGACAAACCGGCATCCCGCCAAAAAGATGTCGGGTAGCCGATGTTGAATTTGATGACCGAGCCGGCGGGGAACTGCTGGGTCAGCGCGTCACGCGCGGCTGGCAGGGCGGGTTGGTAGCGCAGGCGTCCAGCAAGGGTCGGAGGGATGGCGATGATGGCATGGCCGGCGGTGATCTGACCGCCGTCGAAGTTCACGACGACCCCGGAGTCATCGTGGACGATGCCGGCGACGACTGCCTTGAGTCGGACGGCGCTGCCGAGTTCGGCAGCCATGCGTTCCGAGATCTGGTGCGGACCGCCGACGATACGGGTCTCCTGCGCGCCACCGGTGACGGCCACGAGAGTGTCGAGGCTGTTTCCGGATTTGACGTAGAACAAGAAGTGCAGCAGCGACATCTCAGGCGTTTCCGCGGAGAACACGGCGGGCACGATTAAGCGGAAGAGCCGTAACGCCACCGCATCGCTGGTCTGGCCGACCAGCCACTGATCCAGCGTCTGGCGATCCAGGTCTTCGGCGCCATCGGTGGCCCACGGTGCGCCGGGGTCGATGATGTCGGCGAGCGAAGCGATTAGGGCCCAGACGCGAGCGACTTCCGCTGTGCTCTCAACAGGCAATCCGAACGTCTCATCGCGGTATCGGCGCACCCGGCCGTCATAAACCATGAGCGAGTCGCCCTGATCGAAGGACCGGTAGGTTTCCAGACCCAACTCATCGATCAAAGCCAACGCCTCAACCTGGGTCGGGCCGAACCACTGCCCGCCCATCTCGACGGGTACTCCATTGCTCAGCACACCGCCAAGATTTCGGCCGCCAACACGGTCACGTGCCTCGAGCACCGCGACGGTCCGACCCGCCCGGGTGAGGGCGCGGGCAGCGCTGAGTCCTGCCAACCCGCCACCGGCGATGACGACATCGACCTGGTCCACAATGCGCTTCCTTCCGCCCGGTGCCGGGTGGCTGAGTCATACGGGTGACCGACTATACGGCCGCGCCGAGCGGAAGTCATACGCTTGACTGGTATCGCCGCGGAATGCAGGATGGGAAGTTCCGTCCCCGATCGCGCGGATCTAGCAAACAGATAGAGGTTTCCCCGATGACGTCTCTAGGCACCGATGGAATCGAGACTTCTGGAGAGCAACCAAATGGGGGAAGCATCTCCCGGCGCACGGTGCTGGGTGGCCTGGTCGCCGGTGCCGGGGTGGCGGCGGCGTCAGCGTTCGCTGCGGGATGTTCAAAAGAGGGCGGCGGCGGTGTGGCCGGCAGTAGTGGTGACGGCCCGCCGGGGTACGGCACCGGAATCAACGAGGGCTTCGACGGCAAGATCGAGTTGGATGTGCGCAACTCCACGCCGGATTGGAAGCCGTTCGAACTGAAGAAGGCGCCGGACGGGGCGCCGAACGTTTTGGTGGTGTTGTACGACGACACCGGTATGGCGGCGTGGTCGCCATATGGCGGGCGGATCAACATGCCCGTCATGCAGAAGCTGGCCGACAACGGAGTGATGTACACCCAGTGGCACACCACCGCGCTGTGCTCGCCGACCCGGTCGTGCTTTCTGACCGGACGCAATCATCACGTCAACCGATCCGCCGCGATCACCGAGGGATCCAACGGGTTTCCCGGCGCGGCGGCCCGGCTTCCCGCGCAGTGCGCGACGGTGGGGCAGGTGCTGCAGGACAACGGCTACAGCACGTTCTGGATCGGTAAGAACCACAACGTTCCTGAAGAGGACGTGTCCAGCGGCGGCAGCAAGTCGGAGTGGCCGCTGCAGAAGGGCTTCGACCGCTTCTACGGATTCCTCGGCGGCGAGACCAACCAGTGGTATCCCGACCTGGTTGAAGACAACCGTTTCATCGAGCAGGAATACGGGCCGGATGAGGGCTATCACCTGTCGAAGGATCTGGCGGATAACGCGATCCGGATGCTGCGCGATCAGAAGTCCTCCAACCCGTCCAAGCCCTGGTACATGTGGTTCTGCCCGGGAGCAAACCACGCTCCACACCACGCCCCGCAGGACTACATCGACAAGTACAAGGGCAAGTTTGACGACGGCTATGAGGCCTACCGCGAGTGGGTGCTGCCCCGGATGGTGGAGAAAGGCATCTTCCCCGAGGGCACCAAGATGACCCCGATCAACCCGCTGCCCGCCGACGTCGCTGCCGCCAATGATGAAGTCCGGCCGTGGAATTCGCTCAACGCCGATGAGAAGAAGTTGTTCGCGCGGATGGCCGAGGTGTACGCCGGCTTCTCCGAGTACACCGATGCCCAGGTCGGCCGGATCGTCGACTATCTGGAGCAGACCGGGCAGTTGGAGAACACGATCGTCTTCTACTGTGCTGACAACGGCGCCTCCGGGGAGGGCTCGCCCAACGGATCGGTGAATGAGAACAAATTCTTCAACGGCTACCCCGATGAGCTCTCAGAGAATATGAAATACCTGAACACCCTCGGCAGCCCGGACACCTACAACCACTATCCGACCGGGTGGGCGACGGCGTTTTCCACGCCGTTCCAGATGTTCAAGCGCTACGCGCAGTTCGCCGGCGGAACCTGCGATCCGATGGTGATCTCCTGGCCCAAGGGCATCAAGGCCCGGGGGGAGGTGCGCGAGCAGTACCACCATGCCACCGATGTGGCGGCGACCGTCCTCGACGTCGCCGGCCTGGAGATGCCCGATGAGTACAAGGGCATCAAGCAGTACCCGCTCAACGGGGTCTCGATGCGCTACAGCTTCGATGCCAAGGACGCCCCGACCACCCGCAAGAGGCAATACTTCGCGATGCTGGGTACCCGCGGGATCTGGCAGGACGGCTGGAAGGCGGCCGCCCTGCACGCCCCGATCAGCGGTAAAGGGAACTTCGATCAGGACCGCTGGGAGCTCTATCACGTCGCCGAGGACCGTTCGGAGTCGACCAATCTCGCTGAGCAGAACCCCGACAAGCTCAAGGAACTCATCGAAGCCTGGTTCGAGGAGGCCGAGAACAACTTCGTGCTACCGCTTGACGACCGAGTCGCCACTGAAGTTCTGAATACCCCGCGTCCGCAGTCCGAGCCGCCGCGGGACCGCTACCTCTACTACCCCGACACCGCCCCGGTGCCGGAGGGGGTGGCGGCAAGTGTGCGGGGCCGCTCGTACAAGATCGTGGCTAACGTCGACATCAAGCCGGAGGCCCAAGGGGTGATCTTCGCCCACGGCTCGCGCTTCGGCGGGCACACCATGTTCCTCAAGGACGGCCGGTTGCACTACGTGTACAACTTCCTGGGCATCAAGCCCGAGCAAGACTTCGCCTCCCCGCCGCTGTCGCCGGGCAAGCATTCGCTGGGCATGGAGTTCACGCGGGAGAAGGCCGGCCAGTACGGCGAGTCGCTGGGCACCACCGTCTTGTACGTCGACGGCAAAGAGGTGGCGAAGGGCCCGATGCGCGCCCAGGTCGGCAAGTTCACCTTGTCCGGGGACGGTCTGTGCGTGGGCTACGACAGCGGTGACAACGTCTCCGAGCAGTACCGCAACCCGGGAACGTTCACCGGCGGCACCATCCAGGGAGTGGCCATCGACGTCAGTGAGAAGGCCTACGTCGACCTGCAACGGGATGCCGCTGCGGCCTTCAACACCGATTGACGACGACGACAGCAGCGCCATGAATTCGGTCTGTCGCGGCGATGGGTAAAGTCGTCACCGTCGGGTGAACGTCTGCTGCAAAGGGGGTGTGATGGTCTACGTCGAGTCCGCGGTGCGGAGTCGACAGATTGTTGCAGCCGCCCGCGCGGTAATCACCCGTGACGGTGTTGGAGGGGCAACGGTTCGAGCGGTTGCCAGTGAGGCCGGCATCCCGCTCGGCACACTTCAGTACGTCTTTCCGACAAAACAACAGTTGATGCGTGCCGTGATCGAGGATCTGGTTGAGGAGATCGCGGGGACCCTGCGATCATCCGCCCCGCTGGATGCGGGATTGGAACACGCACTTGCGGTCGGAGTCCGAAGCTTCTGGAACGTTTTGGTCGTCGGCGCGGAACGCGCGCAGTTGGCCCAGTACGAACTGACGACGCAGGCGCTCCGGACCGCGGGACTCCAGGATCTGGCTCGCTGGCAATACGAGCGGTACACCGACGTCGTTGTTGAATGGCTCGAACAGGCTGCGGTCGGAGCAGGAGAACAGAGTGCAATCGGCTATCGGCGGCTCGCGCGACTGATCGTTGCCGGAGTCGATGGACTGATCCTGCAATACATTGCCGAGCCCGACCCTGATCGTGGCGAGGAGGATGTCGAGGCGATGATCGCCATGATCATCGGCCACGCTGATGTGCGCTCCGCGGCTGGAAGCTGATCCAGTCTTGAATAGTCGTGGGTGGTTCCCGTCCCGGCCGATGGGACATCACCGGTGTCGCCATCT
>JBFYOQ010000043.1:0-6304 GCA_041303735.1 Mycobacterium sp. | reverse complement strand
GTGATCGTCACCGACAGCGCCGGCCGGCGACTCAGTGCAGGATCACTGGCACGTCCGCCCAACCGCACCCCGCCGGCCGTGAAACCGTGCCCCGGGCCAACCGGGGAACGCGCCGACTGGTGGTGGTACGAACCCTTCCGGCCGGAAGTGCACGCCAAATCTGATTGATGTCGAGCGATCGACGCGGTGGCGTTAACCTTCGGTGCATGAAAGCCGTGCTCTTCGACATGGACGGCACGCTGGTCGACTCCGAGAAGCTCTGGGATATTGCGCTGCAGCAGCTTTACGTCCGGCTCGGCGGCGTGCTGACACCTCAGGTTCGGGCGGCCACCGTGGGCGGCTCCGCCGAAGGCGTCATGCAGATCGTCTACACCGATCTCGGCCTCGACCCGGATCCGACCGAGATGGCCGTCACCGCCGACTGGCTGCACGACATCACCGGTGAGCTGTTCGACGCCGGTCTGCCGTGGTGTGAGGGGGCTCGGGAATTGCTCGACGCGCTCGCCGAGGCCGCGGTGCCGATGGCGTTGGTGACCAACACCCGACGCGCGTTGACCGAACGGGCGTTGGAGAGCATCGGCCGGGACTATTTCACCGCCACTGTGTGCGGGGACGAGGTGGCCGCCGGCAAGCCCGCACCCGAGCCGTACCGCCGAGCGGCCACACTGCTGAGCCTGGATCCCCAGCAGTGCCTCGCCATCGAGGACTCGGTCACCGGCGCGGCGTCGGCCGAGGATGCCGGGTGTCCGGTACTGGTGGTGCCCAACGACATCGAGGTGCCGCGCAGCGCACGCCGCCACCACGTCGCCACACTTGCGGGTCTCGGGGTGCCGCGGCTGCGCAGCATCTATACCGAACTGCAGTCCTGCGCCGGATGACTGTGCCATCGTTGATCTCGACAGCTTTGCCGGAAGTATCCGCGGAGCATCATTTGAGAGGACGAGGCAGATGGCCGGTCAGGGTCCGGTAGGCGACGCACCGTCGGTCTTCGACGACGAGGAATTCTCGGGACGCGGCGTGGTGCGGATCGCATCAGTCGCCGCACTCGGCGGACTGCTGTTCGGCTATGACAGCGCGGTGATCAACGGCGCGGTGGCCTCGATCCAGAGCAACTTCGGAATCAACAACGCCTCGCTGGGCTTCGCGGTGGCCTCGGCACTGCTCGGCGCCGCCGCCGGTGCCATGACGGCGGGCCGACTCGCCGACCGGATCGGCCGAATCTCGGTGATGAAGATCGCCGCGGTGCTGTTCTTCATCAGCGCCATCGGCACCGGCCTGGCCACCAGCGTGGAGATGATCGTGCTGTTCCGTATCGTCGGCGGGATCGGCGTCGGCGTCGCCTCGGTGATCGCACCGACATACATTGCCGAGACCTCGCCTGCGCGTATCCGCGGCCGTCTCGGATCGCTGCAGCAGCTGGCCATTGTGACGGGGATCTTCATCTCCCTTGCCATCGACTACCTGCTCGCCCACCTGGCAGGCGGTGCGAGCAAGGACCTGTGGCTGGGCCTTGAGGCCTGGCGGTGGATGTTCCTCATCATGGCGGTACCGGCGGTCATCTACGGGGTGCTCGCATTCACCATTCCCGAATCGCCGCGCTATCTCGTGGCCCGACATCGCATTCCGGAAGCACGCACGGTGTTGAACATGCTGCTCGGGGAGAAGAATCTCGACATCACGATCGACCGCATCCAGGGCACACTGCAGGGTGAAACCAAACCGTCGTGGCGAGATCTGCGTAAGCCGGGTGGCGGCGTGTACGCCATCGTCTGGGTGGGTTTGGGTCTGTCGATTTTCCAGCAGTTCGTCGGTATCAATGTCATCTTCTACTACTCCAACGTGTTGTGGGAGGCGGTCGGCTTCGACGAGAGCCAATCCTTCATGATCACGGTGATCACCTCGATCGTGAACATCGCGACGACATTGATCGCGATTTCGCTGATCGACAAGATCGGTCGTAAGCCGCTGCTTCTGATCGGTTCCGCCGGTATGGCGGTGACGCTGGCGACCATGGCGTTCATCTTCGGTACCGCTCCACAGGTCGACGGAACTCCGCAACTCAGCGGTGCCGAAGGGCCGATCGCACTGGTGGCCGCGAACCTGTTCGTGGTGGCCTTCGGTATGTCCTGGGGGCCGGTGGTGTGGGTGCTGCTCGGCGAGATGTTCCCGAATCGCATCCGCGCCGCGGCCCTGGGTCTGGCCGCAGCCGGTCAGTGGGCGGCCAACTGGCTGATCACTGTCAGCTTCCCCGAACTGCGCAATCACCTGGGCGTGGCCTACGGCTTCTACGCACTGTGCGCCATTCTCTCGTTCTTCTTCGTGTGGACCTGGGTGCGCGAGACCAAGGGTGTCTCCCTGGAGGATATGCACGGCGAACTCGCCGCGCGCTAGAGCTGTTGGCGGATCCCGGGGAAACCGCGATGACGGCGGCCCATCCTGCGTGGGACAATCCCGTGCCGTGAAGACCTTTGAGGATTTGTTCGCCGAACTGGACGAACGTGCCCGCACCCGGCCGGACGGCAGCGCCACCGTGGCCGCCCTCGACGGCGGCGTGCACGGGCTGGGCAAGAAGGTCCTCGAGGAGGCCGGCGAGGTGTGGCTAGCTGCCGAACACGAGTCCGACGACGCGCTGGCCACCGAGATCAGCCAGCTGCTGTACTGGACGCAGGTGCTGATGATCGCCCGCGGGCTCGACCTCGCCGACGTCTACCGGAAGCTGTAGGTCCCGGCCATGTTGCGTGTCGCAGTGCCCAACAAGGGCGCGCTGTCGGAATCTGCCGCCGAGATCCTCTCCGAGGCCGGGTACCGCCGGCGCAGTGATCCCAAGGACCTCACCGTCATAGACTCGGTCAACGCCGTGGAGTTCTTCTTCCTGCGGCCCAAGGACATTGCGATCTACGTCGGATCCGGGGACCTCGACTTCGGCATCACCGGCCGCGATCTGGCAGCCGAATCCGGTGCGCCGGTCCGGGAGCGTCTCGCGCTGGGTTTCGGATCCTCCAGCTTCCGGTACGCCGCCCCGTCGGGGAGATCCTGGACCGTAGCCGATCTGGCCGGTAAGCGGATCGCCACCGCGTATCCGAATATGGTCCGAAAAGATTTGGCGGCCAGAGGAATCGAAGCTGACGTCATCCGTCTCGACGGTGCGGTGGAGATCTCGGTGCAACTCGGGGTGGCGGATGCGATCGCCGATGTGGTCGGTTCGGGCCGCACCCTGAGCATGCACGACCTGACCGCCTTCGGTGAGTCGCTGTGCGATTCGGAGGCGGTTCTGATCGAGCGTGCCGGCCCCGCAGACGATGCCGGTGACGACTCCAATCGCTCGGCCCGTGACCAACTCGCGGCCCGGGTCCAGGGTGTGGTGTTCGGCCAGCAGTACCTGATGCTGGACTACGACTGCCCCCGCGCGGTGCTGGAACAGGCCACCGCCATCACACCGGGCCTGGAATCGCCGACCATCGCCCCACTCGCCGATCCCGACTGGGTGGCGGTGCGGGCACTGGTGCCGCGCCGCGATATCAACGCCACCATGGACGAGATCGCCGCCATCGGGGCAAAAGCGATCCTGGCCTCCGACGTGCGGTTCTGTCGGTTCTGAGCGCCCACAGCACACCCTGATCGCCGTGCTAGCGTCACCGCCATGACCCATGCGCTCGTGCTGTTGCTGGCCCTGTTGATCGGTGTCGTCGCCGGTCTGCGGGCTTTCACCGCGCCCGCGGTGCTGGCCTGGGCGGCCTTACTGGAGTGGATCAACCTGTCCGGCACGTGGGCTCAGTGGATGGCCCATCCGGTGACGGTGGGCATCCTGACCGTGATCGCGGTCGCGGAGCTGATAAGCGACAAGGTTCCGACGATGCCGAGTCGCAAGTCGGCGCCGCAGTTCCTGGTGCGGATCGCCACCGGCGCTTTCGCCGGCGCCGTGCTGGGAACAGCCTGGGGTTACCGCTGGGGCAGCCTCGGCGCCGGAATGATCGGCGCGGTGTTGGGAACCATCGGTGGCTACGAGGCGCGGACCCGCCTGGTCGGCGCCGACCGCACCCGTGACCGCCCGGTGGCACTCGGCGAGGATGTCTTCGCCGCGGCGGCGGGCGTCACGGTGGCGTACCTCACCAGCGTGCTCTAGTCACGGTGTCCGCTCAGTCCGAGTCCGGGCGCGCGCCCGGCGCCCCACGCCGAACCGGCCCCTTCGCCATCGGCGACCGCGTGCAACTGACCGACGCCAAGGGCCGGCACTACACGATGATCCTCAACGCGGGCGCGGAGTTCCACACCCATCGGGGCATCGTCGGCCACGACTCGGTGATCGGAAATCCCGAAGGCAGCGTGGTCAAGTCCTCCGGTGGCGATGCGTTCTTGGTGCTGCGCCCACTGCTGGTGGACTACGTGATGTCCATGCCGCGCGGTGCGCAGGTGATCTACCCCAAGGACGCCGCGCAGATCATCCACGAGGGCGATGTGTTCCCGGGTGCCCGGGTGCTGGAGGCGGGTGCGGGATCGGGTGCTCTGACCTGCTCGCTGCTGCGCGCCGTCGGACCCGGCGGCGAGGTGATCTCCTATGAGGTGCGCGAGGACCACGCCGTCCACGCCCGCAGCAATGTGGCCACCTTCTTCGGTGAGCAGCCGGCCAACTGGCGGCTGGTGGTCGCGGATCTGGTGGACTGCGATCTCGAGGAAGCCTCGGTCGATCGCGCGGTGCTGGACATGCTCGCGCCGTGGGACGTCCTCGACGCGGTGTCGCGGGTGCTGGTGCCGGGCGGGGTGCTGATCATCTACGTGGCGACCGTGACCCAGTTGTCCAAGACCGTCGAGGCGTTGCGGTCGGCGCAGTGCTGGACCGAACCGCGGTCCTGGGAGACGCTGCAACGCGGCTGGAACGTGGTGGGCCTGGCGGTGCGGCCGGACCACAACATGCGCGGCCACACCGCGTTCCTGATCTCCGCGCGCCGGCTGGCGCCCGGGACCATCACCCCGGTACCGCAGCGCAAGAAGGGTCGCGGCACGCCGAGCAGCTCGTGAACGAAACCTCAGTCGTCGGTGCGTGCCGCGATCGCATCCAGTAGCAGTCCCAGCCCGTGGGCGTACTCCGTGGCCCAGTCGCTGTTGGCAAGCCGGGGTCCCAGGTGGGCCACACCGGGATCGAGGCCTGGTAGGGCTTCGGAAACCTCAGCGGGGAAAGGTTGCTTGACGCCACGCAGCGCGGCGGTCTCGGCGACCAGCGCTCCTGTCGCATAGGCGACGACGGCCCAGAACGCGCCCACCAACTCGCGCTCACCGAGTCCGGTCGTGCGGAGTGCTTCCAGTAGTGCGTTCACAGGCGCGAGGCCGGTTCGGGAATTGGGGAGCTGCTCGACGATGAGCGAGAACGCATTCGGGTGTGCCAGAGCTACCCGGCGGAGTTCGCCGGCGACTGATTCGATCTCGGTTCGCCAGTCCGTCCGGGCCGGCCGGCGGAATTCCTCAAGGATCGCATCGGTGACGAGGTGGAGCAGCCGCTGCTTGTCGGGCACGTGCTTGTACAGCGACATGGCTTCGCAGCCGAGTTGGGCAGCCAGGTGACGCATGGTGAGCGCCGGAATGCCCTCGCGGTCGATGAGTTCCACCGCGGTGCTCACGATGCGATCGCGTGACAACGTGCCGCGCGCGAGACCTCGCCGGGCGGGGATTGCGTCCATTATTTGACAGCTTACAGTGTAAGCTATAGATTCGCGCAATGGCGCACGACAAAAACCACGGTCACCCTGCATCCTCGGGTGAGGAAGGCTCACCTCCCGGCTCCCGGATCATCGACCTGCCATTCCGGGCACTCGGTGGCCAGCCCGCTTTCACTCCCGTCGGTCTCGACCGCTTTCTCGCGGAGCCAAGGGTGGCCGTTCTGGCCTATGTACGGCGCGACGGTCGGCCGAATCAGAGTCCTATTTGGTACTGCTACGACGGGTCCACCCTCGTGATGTCGACGGTGACGGGTTCGCCGAAACACCTCGCTCTGCAACGGGACCCGCGCGTCACGGTGACAGTGCAGGACGAGCGCCCGCCCTATCGGGCCGCGGTGATCGAGGGGACCGTGAGCCTGACACCGATAGAACCCGGCGCCGACCCCACGGCCGGAATTGACGTCCGATACTTCGGACGCCTCGCCGCCGCGGAGTACCGCAAGATGACCCGGGAGGTCTACGAGGCGAGCGGCCTCACGGCTTTTCGTCTGCTGCCGACTGCGGTGCGGGGGTTCGACAACACCCGGGCCATTTCGAGAGCGACGCTTGCCTTCGTTCGAGTGCGTGACCGTCTGGCCATCCCGCGCAAGTGG
>JBFYOQ010000042.1:0-3808 GCA_041303735.1 Mycobacterium sp. | reverse complement strand
CTCCAGGGGATGGTGTGGTCGATATCGCAAACCTCGGCGGGTTTGTCGCAGCCGGGGAACCGGCAGCCCAGGTCCCGGGCCTTGACGAAGGCCGCCAGCGCCACCGAGGGGTGATAGCGCGACTCGGCGCGCAGGTCCTGCGGGCGGGCCAGGTGCCGCAGCTGGGCCCGGGTGGCCAGGGTGCGGATATCGGCGGCGGGAATCGTGCCGTGGCCGGGCAGGTAGCCCGGTGCGTCGCTGTCGGCGGTGACGGTGGCGGCCTCGGCCAGCAGATGGATCACGATCGGGCCCAGGGCCGGGGCGGCGTCGCGGGCCGGGCAGTCCGCGGCCCCGCACTCGCAGAGCATCGTCGTCTGTCCCGCCGACAACGCGATCAGGGCGTCGGCGCGTTTGTGGGGTTTGGTCCGCGGATCGGCCCGGCAGACGGTGGCGACCAGCTGATCGAGACGCCGATCCAGCGCGGCGGCCTCCGGGGCGCGCAGCGCTCCCCAAAACTCGGTCATCCCGTCGCGGGTGGGCCCGAACTCGATATGCCGCTTCTCCTCGGCGCTGCGGGTCAGGCGCACCGCGGCCGGGTCGGCCGCCCGCACCCACCAGTCCACCAGATCCGCGACGCGGGCCCGGGAGTAGGCGTTCCACCGCGGGGCCCTGGCGGCCAGCGCGGCGTCGATACCGGCCAGCACAGCGGGGTCGGTGATCAGCCCGGTACGGAACACCACCGTGGCGATGACCCGGAAGTCCACCTCCCCGGCGGCGAACACCGCCGCCAGCGCGGGCAGCCGCTCAAGCAGTTCCACCCCGTAGTTCATCTGCGCGGAGGCCCGGCCCCGGCTGATACCCAACTCCGCACCGACCTCGGCGGCCACCGCCTCCCAGTTGTCGATGCACCACTGCAACCGGTCCGCATCATCCACATCGGCCATCCGCAGCTGACACAACCGCCCCGCCGCCAACAACCGGCGCGCCACCGCGACCCGCTCGTCGCGCTGGGCCCCGGCCATCTCGGCCAGCAACCCCGCCCCGCCCATACCGTCGAACATACATTCGACAATAGACACCGGCACCGACATTGATGGTGTTCAACCAGTTCGGGTGACGATGGTCTTGCCCGTTCGCCGCTGGTGATGACCCTCAGTCCGACTGACGCCCTGCTGGGTTGTCTTCCAATTTGATCTGTCTCACCAGCGACGTGCGGGCAATCACCGCCGAGAGCCCGGCGGGGCGGACATGACTTAATCAGGAGCCTGGCCGTTCCTCATCAATGTCTTGTCTGCCCGCCCCACCGGGTTGTCACCCAGCCACAACAGTTCATTGCAGGAGAGGACACAACCCATCGTGACATCTTCACGGCGCGTCGTCATCGGCGCCGACACCCATCTGGACACCATCCACCTGGCGGCCATCACCGACACTGGTCAACTGCTCGGCGATGCCGAGTTCCGCACCAACCCCACCGGCTATTGGGTCGGGATCTGCTGGGCCCGCAGTTTCGGCGAGGTTCTGACCGCCGGCGTGGAGGGCACCAGTTCCTACGGTGCGGGATTCACCCAAGCGTTGCAGGCCAACAATATTGACGTCGTCGAGGTCAACCGCCCCGATCGTTCAGCCCGGCGCCGCCACGGCAAATCCGACCCGTTGGACGCCTACAGCGCAGCTCGTGCCGTTCTGGCCGGCGGCGCCCTGGCCGTGCCCAAGGATCCCCAGACCGGGGCGCTCAAAGCCCTGCTGGTCGCCCGCCGCGGCGCGATCAAAGCCCGCACCGCAGCCATCCAGCAGATCAAAGACCTCCTGGTGACCGGCCCCGCCGAACTGCGCGAGCGCTACCGCCGCTATCCCACGACGCTCAGGCTCGTCGAGGCCCTGGCCCGCTGCCGGCCCACTGCACACCAGGATCCGGCCTCGGTATCGGTGCTGATCGCCTGCAAAGCACTGTCCCACCGCATCCAGTTCCTCGAACACCAGGCCGATGAGTTGACCGCCGAAGTCGACGCCCTCACCACCGCGGCCAACCCCGCCCTGCGCGCGGCTTTCGGCGTCGGCCCCGACACCGCAGCCCAGCTACTCATCACTGCCGGCACCAATGCCGATCGGCTGCGCTCCGAGGCGGCGTTTGCCAGGTTGGCCGGCGTGGCCCCCGTCCCGGCATCCTCCGGCAAGACCACCCGCCACCGACTCTCCCGCAGCGGGGACCGCGCAGCCAACAACGCCCTGCACCGCATCGCCCTGGTCCGCTGGTCTCATGACCCCCGCACCCGCGACTACGCCGCCCGCCAGCTCGCTGCCGGACGTTCCAAAAAAGACGTCCTACGACTACTCAAACGAGCCATCGCCCGGGAGATGTTCAAACACCTCACCGCACCCTGCCCGATCGACGACTACTCCGACCTGCGCCCAGCCCGGCAATCCAAGAACATCACCCTCAGCACCGTCGCCGACCACTTCGGCATCTGGCCCAACGACATCTCCAGGCTCGAACGAGGACTCAAACGCGACGACACCCTCGCCGCCAACTACCGACACTGGCTAAACACGCAATTGATCGCCGCTTGACGACATAACAGAGATAGGAGCATCGAGTTGACTCGACGGGAATGCGCGCGAACTCATGTTTCGTTGCCCCACGAACTCCTCGCCGAGATCTACCTGAGGGCTGCCCGACACGAAACGTCAACAGCCGTGGCGGGGATCTCGCGGGTCAAGGCCGGCTGGCCACCAGGTCCTCCCCGCGCATCCGCTGGGAGATCACCGCGGTGATGCCGTCACCCTGCATGGAGACGCCGTAGAGCGCATCGGCGATCTCCATGGTCGGCTTCTGGTGGGTGATGACGATCAGCTGGGACTGGGACCGCAGCTGTTCGAACAACCCGATCAGGCGGCGCAGGTTAACGTCATCGAGGGCGGCCTCGACCTCGTCCATCACGTAGAACGGTGACGGCCGGGCCCGGAAAATGGCCACCAGCATCGCCACCGCGGTCAGCGACTTCTCGCCACCGGAGAGCAGTGACAGCCGCTTGACCTTCTTACCGGGCGGACGGGCCTCCACCTCAACGCCGGTGGTGAGCATATCGGCGGGGTTGGTGAGCAGCAGCCGCCCCTCGCCACCGGGGAACAGCGCGGCGAAGACCTGGGTGAACTCCCGCTCCACGTCGGCGAAGGCCTCGGCGAAGACCTGCAGGATCCGGTTGTCGACGTCGCCGATCACGTCCAGCAGATCCTTGCGGGCGGCTTTGACGTCCTCGAGTTGGGTGGACAGGAAGTTGTAGCGCTCCTCCAACGCGGCGAACTCCTCCAGCGCCAACGGGTTGACCCGGCCCAGTTCGGCCAGATCCCGCTCGGCGCGTTTGGCGCGGCGCTCCTGGGTCGGCCGATCGAACGGCATCGGTGCCGGCGCGCTGACCTGCTCGCCGCGCTCGCGGGCCTGCTCGTACTCGGCCATCTCCAGTTCCGTCGGCGGCAGTGTCACCTGGGGTCCGTATTCGGCGACCAGGTCGTCGCCGGCCATGCCGAACTGGTCGAGCACCAACTGCTCGAGTTGCTCGATGCGCAGCGAGGCCTGCGCCTTGGCGACCTCGTCGCGGTGCAGCGAGTCGGTCAACTCGCCGATGCGGGTGTTCAGGGCGGTGACTGCCTCGCGTGTGGCGGTCATCGCGGTGGCCCGCTGCTGGCGCTCGGCGGCGAGTCGGTCGCGGGACCGGGATGCCGCCGCAACCACACCGGACAGGTGCCCGGCAATCCGTCGCCCGGATTCGGCCACCGCGATGACCGCCACCCGCGAGGCAGTCACCGCCCTGAACGCCCGCATCGGCGA
>JBFYOQ010000041.1:0-5386 GCA_041303735.1 Mycobacterium sp. | reverse complement strand
CCACTCTGCTAACTGGAGTACCCTGGCAGGGGTGGGCGACAACGTGTGGATTCTCGGCGGCTACCAGAGCGACTACGCGCGAAACATGCATCGGGAGACTCGCGACTTCGCCGACCTGACCCGCGAAGTCGTCGACCAGACCCTCGCCGAGGCGATGATCGACGCCGCCGACATCGAGGTGGTGCATGTGGCCAACGCCTTCGGTGAGATGTTCGCCGGCCAGGGTCACCTCGGCGCCATGCCCGCCACCGTGCACGACGGCCTCTGGGACACCCCGGCCACCCGGCATGAGGCGGCCTGCGCCTCCGGCAGTGTCGCCGCCCTGGCCGCGATGGCCGATCTGCGCGCCGGCAACTACCGCACCGCCCTGGTGGTCGGCCTGGAACTGGAGAAGACCGTGCCCGGCGACACCGCCGCGCAGTACCTGGGCGCGGCAGCGTGGACGGGTCATGAGGGCCGGGATGCGACGTTCATGTGGCCATACATGTTCAACCAGGTCGCCGATGAGTACGACCGGCGCTACGGCATCGACGACGGGCATCTGCATGCGATCGCCGCGATCAATCTGGCCAACGCCCGCAAGAACCCCAACGCCCAGACCCGCGACTGGCAGGTACCCGATCTGCTCAACTCCGGGGGCGACGACGCGGTGAACCCGCCCATCGAGGGCCGGATCCGCCGCTTCGACTGCAGCCAGATGACCGACGGTGGCGCGGGCGTGGTGCTGGTGACTGACGAGTTCCTGCGCGAGCACCCCGGGGTGCGGCCGATGGGCCGCGTCGAGGGATGGGGGCATCGCACCGTCGGTCTTGGCCTGCGCCAGAAACTCGACCGCGACGCCGGCAACCCCTATGTCATGCCGCACGTGCGCGCGGCGGTGCACGAGGCGTTCGGACGGGCGGCGATCGACCTCGACGCCCTCGACGGTTTCGAAGTGCACGACTGCTTCACGCCGAGTGAGTACATGGCGATCGACCACATCGGCCTCACCGGGCCAGGCGAATCGTGGAAGGCCATCGAAGGTGGCGACATCGAAATCGGCGGCCGGTTGCCGATCAACCCCAGTGGCGGGCTCATCGGCGGCGGTCACCCGGTCGGGGCGACCGGCGTCCGGATGATGCTCGATGCCGCCAAGCAGGTCAGCGGGCAGGCCGGCGAGTACCAGATCGACGGCGCCCGCCGCTTCGGCACGCTCAACATCGGTGGAAGCACCTCCACCACAGTCAGTTTCGTCATCGGATCAGTCGACGCCGCATGAGAGGATGCCCCATGAGAGAACCCCACCATGGACGTTGAGATCATCGGCAAGTTCCTCTCCGCCCTGCCCGAGGACGACGACCATCCCTACCGCACCGGAGCGTGGCGCCCACAGACCACCGAGTGGCGAGCCGACGACCTGGTTGCTGTCGAGGGGACGATCCCCGACGATCTCGACGGGATCTATCTGCGCAACACCGAGAACCCCTTGCACCCCGCGCTGAAGTCATATCACCCGTTCGACGGCGACGCGATGCTGCACATCGTCGGCTTCCGGGACGGAAAAGCCTTCTACCGCAACCGCTTTGTGCGCACCGAGGCGTTCGAGGCCGAGCAGGAGGCCGGCGGGCCACTGTGGCCGGGACTGGCCGAGCCGGTGTCGCTGGCCAGGACCGACCACGGCTGGGGCGCGCGAACCATGCTCAAGGACGCCTCGAGCACCGATGTCGTCGTCCACCGGGGAACCGCGCTGACGAGTTTCTACCAGTGCGGAGATCTGTACCGGATCGATCCGTACAGCGGCGAGACGTTCGGCAAGGAAACCTGGAACGGGTCCTTCCCGCATCCCTGGGGGGTGTCGGCTCATCCCAAGGTCGACGACCGCACCGGGGAGATGCTGTTCTTCAACTACAGCAAGTCCGCGCCGTATCTGCACTACGGGGTGGTGGACGCCGACAACGATCTGGTGCACTACGTCGACGTTCCGCTGCCCGGCCCGCGGCTGCCGCACGACATGGCGTTCACCCGCAACTACGCCATCTTCAACGACTTCCCGCTGTTCTGGGACCCCGAGCTGCTTAAGCGTGACCTGCACGTCCCACGCTTCCACCGCGATATGCCGTCGAGGTTCGGGATCATGCCGCGCCGCGGCGACAGTGCCAGCATCCGGTGGTTCGAGGCCGACCCGACATTCGTGCTGCACTTCACCAACGCCTACGAGGACGGCGACGAGATCGTCCTCGACGGCTTCTATCAGGGCGACCCGGAACCCGCCGACAACGGCACCGGCAGCAAGTGGCAGCGGGCCTTCCGGTTCCTGGCCCTGGACCGGATGCAGACCCGGCTGCATCGGTGGCGGTTCAACCTCACCACCGGCACCTGCACCGAGGAACCGCGCAGCGAGACCATCTCCGAGTTCGGCATGATCAACGCCGCCCACTGCGGCGAGCCGTACCGCTACGCCTACGCCGCCACCGGAAAGCCGGGCTGGTTCCTGTTCGACGGTCTGGTGCGCCACGACGTGGTGAGCGGCACCGAGGAGCGGATCAGCTTCGGTGACGGCGTCTACGGCAGCGAGACGGCGATGGCACCGCGGGTCGGCAGCCGCAGCGAGGACGACGGCTACCTGGTGACGCTGACCACCGACATGAACACCGACGCCTCCTACTGTCTGGTGTTCGACGCCGCCCGGCTCACCGACGGCCCGGTGTGCAAAATAGCGCTGCCCGAACGGATCTCCAGCGGCACCCACTCCACCTGGGTGGCCGGATCCGATGTTCGGCGGTGGCGGGAGACCGACTCCGCGGCGGCCGCCGTGGGGCTGTAGTGCCCGTCGCGCCAAACCGGATCACGAAGCTGGATCCTGGCGGGGTCAATGCGATCGGCCGGATGCTGGGCCTGCTCGGCGACGAGTGGAACCTGCTGATCCTGCAGCAGGCCCTGATGGGCGCCGGTCGCTACCGGCAGTTCATCGAACGTCTGCCGATCTCGAACGCGGTACTGGCCGGCCGGCTGCGGGTGCTCACCGACGCCGGACTGCTGGACCGGCCGCCGCATCCGGCCTCCGGGGAGCGCGCCGAGTACCTGCCCACCGCGCGCAGCAGATCACTGTGGCCGGTGCTGCTGTGCATCTGGGAATGGGAACGCCGCTGGGTCGCCGAGCGCGCCGGACAACTCCCCGCGATGCGACACCGGGTCTGCGGGGCGGACTTCTCCCCCGTGCTGCGCTGCCGCGGCTGCCACGGCGCGATCAGCGCCGCCGATGTGGAGTTCGTCCCCGGACCGAGCGGCGACTGGACCCGCTCGGCGCCGTCGTCGTCGACCCGCCGGCGCACCGACCGCCAGCAGGCCGCGGGACAGGCCGGGCTGTTCGCCGAGACCATGAGCGTGTTCGGTAACCGGTGGGCGGCGGCGCTGCTGGTCGCGGCGTTCCTCGGCACAACGCGGTTCAGCGACTTCCAGACCCAACTCGGCGCACCGCCCAGCGTGCTGTCGGAGCGACTGCAGACCTTCTGCGCGATAGGCGTACTGCACATGAGTGGCGACGGCGCCGATCCGGCGGCGTACCTGCTGACCGAGAAGGGCCGAGCGCTGATCGCTGTGCTGGTGACTGCCCTGCAGTGGGCGCAGCGGTGGTTCCGCGCACCCGAGGGGCCGGCGCTGGCACCCTTTCATCGAGGGTGCGGGGCGCCGCTGGACGCCGAAGTAGCCTGCGGCGGTTGCGGAGACCGGCTGCGCGGCGCTGCGGTGGATGTCGTCGCCGTCAGCTCGCCGGTAGCAGCTGGAAGCCCTTGGTGATGGTGTCGGCGTCCTTGATGTAGGTCGGGTTGTCCGGTTTGACGGTCTGCACGGTCAGCGTCGCCACGTAGCTGACGTCGCCGGTCTTGTAGACCACGCCCAACGACGTCGCCGTGCGCGGCGGGATGGGCGGGATCTTCGGACTGATCTTCATCTCCGGCGCGGTGTAGGTGGTCGACAGCGCCGTCGCCCCGCAGACCTGCGTGGGTGTCGAGCTCATGTCGGTGACCTTCAGCTTCTTGGCCAGCTGCTGGTTCTGCGCATCGAGAAGCTGCTCTGGTTTGCCGATATCGGCGCTGACCTTCTGCAACGTCACCACCACGTTGGGGGTGAAGCCGTCGGCCGACAAACCTTGATTGCGAAGGGCGAACCGGATGTTCTCCGAATCCATCTTGGTGGTGCGCTCCCAGCCTGCCGGCACCGGAATGCGCATCTTCGGTTCCTGGTCTGTGCGGGTCGGGATGTCGATCAGCTCGCCGGGCACCGTCTGGCACTTGTCGGCGCTGACCTTCTCACTTGAGCAGCCGGCCGCCGTCACGGCCAGCAACGCCACCACTGCGGCCGACACCGACACCCGGGCCCGCCCCATCACTTCGCGCACCTGAACTCCTTGTCGCCCTCGCCAACCCTACCGGCGCGCTGATCAGGCGCCCGCCAGGGTGACCACCAGAGCCCACAGCGAGCACAGCAGCGCAGCCAGGACGAACACCGCTCCCAGGTACAGCCCGTACCCGGCGGCGACCGGCGGAGCAACGTTGGCGCGGTAGTACCACCACGTCAGCACGGCCAGCAGCAGCGCCACCACCACCGCCGCGGCGGCGGCCAACCGCGGTGAGATCTCCCGGGCCACCATCGCCCCGAGCACGATGAGCGCCGAGGAGAACAGGACGATGAGCTGACCGCCGCCGAAACGCGCGGGCAGCACAATGCTGCCCACCGATCCGCCGATCGCGCTGGCCCGTCCACCGCCGTCGGTCGAGGTGGTCAGCCACGGCAGCCATACGCACACAGCTATCGCAGCCGCGCACAACGCCAGCAGCCAGCCCGGACGCAGCCGTGTCATGGTGTGACCCTAAACGGTGCCGGACGGGTTGCATCCGACGCGCCGGGCGGGGCGTTGCCAGTAGCGTTTGCCCATGCGCCAACACGTCATCGTCTGCGGTGAGGATGCGCTCTCCATGCGCATCATCGATGAGCTCAACGGTGCGGAACTGTCGGTGACACTGCTGGCGTCCCCGACCGATCTGGAGGCGGCCGGCGTCGCGACCGCCCATGCTGTGATCGCCGCCTCAGCCGATGACGCGATCAACCTCGAAGTGGCGCTGCTGGCCCGCCAGGCGAACCCCAGGACCCGGGTGGTGGCGCGGCTGTCCAACACCGTCCTGCACCAGGCCATGAACGACGGGATCGGACCGGGTGTCGTCCTCGACGTAGCAGACCTGGCGGCGCCGTCGGTGGTTGAGGCGCTGCTGGGCCGCACCGCGCACACCATCAGGGCGGGCGGGGTCGACTTCGTGATCTCCAGCGACACCGCGGACAGAAACGGCACGCTGCGCGATATCTACGGACGACTGGCGCCGGTCGCGGTGATCCGCGGGGAGAACGCCCCCAA
>JBFYOQ010000040.1:0-4458 GCA_041303735.1 Mycobacterium sp. | reverse complement strand
GCCGTACGCCCACCACATGACCACACCGAACCCCAGTCCGGCGGCGATCCAGATGGCAGACCAGATCGCGGCCTCTGTGAACTCCACCACGTGGTTGTCGCGGTGCAGGAACAGGTCGACGGCGAGCATGGCCACGATCGCGACCGTCAGCGCGACCCAGGCCCACAGCGGCACCACCAGTTGGACGTCAGACACATTCACCCCTCAGTCGATCCGTCTTAGGCGAAGTGTAACTAACGAAGTCGACTTCCGCAAAAGCACAGTCAGAGGCGGGCGAAGTCCTCCTTGCCGCGCTCGAACTCGGCCAGCATGTCCGGGGTCAGCGTCGGCCGGATCTGCTCGATGGCACTGAGGAAGTCCTCGGTGACGGCCGGTCGGCCGGCGGGCTCGCGCATCTCCCGCTCGAAGGCCGCCTGCGAGCCCTTGCGGGCGGCGAACTCGATATCGGCCGGGGTGAACAGCTCTGAGGCGGTCACCAGCCGGTCGACGTCGATCCCCCCGCCTGCCGCACCGAGATAGCGCAACCAGATCGCCCGGCGAGCCGGCCCGTCGGGCGGACCCACCGGAATCACGTAGTCGAACCGGCCGGGACGCAGGAACGCCGAGTCCAGCGAATGCACGGCGTTGGTGGCGCACACCAGCAGCCGGCTGTCGTGCTGACGGAATGCCGGTATCAGCTTGAGCAGCTCGTTGGTGACCCCGAGTTCGGCGCTCGAGGCCCCGGTACGCGCGGTGGCGATCTCCTCCACCTCGTCGATGAACAGCACCAGTTCGTCGAGTTCGGCGAACTCGGCGAATGCCTCACGCAGCGACGCCGCCAGCCCGCCGTTGCCGGCCGCCGCCAGCCGCGACGGGAACAGTTCGACGAACGGCCAGCCCAGCCGCGACGAGATCGCCTTGGCGAAGCTGGTCTTGCCGGTTCCGGGCGGGCCGAACAGGATCACCGCCTTGGGCGGGCGTACCCCATAGCGTTCCGCGACGTCAGGGTGCGCCAGCGGGTCGACGATGCGCCGCTCGATGATCTGCTTCTCGACCTCCATGCCGGCCATGTCGTCCCACACCCCCGGCGGCAGCAGCAACCCGCCCAGTTCCTCCAGCAGGTTGGCCTGATCGGGTCCGAGGTGCTCGAGCAGTTCGTAGTAGATCAGCCCGTCGCGGCGCACGTAGCCGGAGTTCTCCAGCGCCGACGAGCCGGTGGCCGCCTCCGGCAGCACAGCGCAGATCCGCCGCACCCCCGCCGATCGCAGCCGGCGTTCCAGATCACCCAGCAGCGCACTGCCGACGCCGCGGTGGCGCCACCGGGATCCGAGCGCCACCAGCAGGATCCAGGCCCGCTCCCCCTGGACCTGCGCGACGGCCATGCCGATCACCTCATCGCCCACCTCGGCCACCACCGCGGGCTGGCCCGTCCGGGCGGCGGCCACCACCTCGGCCACGCTGAACACCGGCTCGGCCGTGCCCGCGCCCCGGCTCTGGTCCCACACCACAATGGCCTGGTCGAGATCTTCATCGTGGTAGTCGCGCAGGCGCCACGGCGGCATCGCACACCTCCCTTTCCGTCGGTCGCTAGAGCCTGACGGTAACCGCAGGCAGCGCATCCCCCGGTTGGGGATATCGGCAGGGGAGCCCGCGAGGGCCGCAGATGGTGCGAGGATCACCGGTTGTGGATGTGATCGAAGAAACTCGCGGCGATGTCACCTACATCAGGACCGACCGCGCGCTGCCCCCGGTGGCCGTCATCGACCGCACCCCGATCAGCGGACGACACAAACTCGCCTTCGCCGCCGTAGCGCTGATCGGCGCGATCGCCTGGGCGGTGATCGCCTTGGTGCGCGGGGAGACCGTCAACGCGGTGTGGTTCGTCGTGGCCGCGGTGTGCACCTACGTCATCGGCTTCCGCTTCTACGCCCGGCTGATCGAGATGAAGATCGTGCAGCCGCGCGACGAGCACGCCACCCCGGCCGAGATCTACGAGAACGGCACCGATTACCTGCCCACCGACCGGAGAGTGCTGTTCGGCCACCACTTCGCCGCGATCGCCGGAGCCGGCCCGCTGGTGGGCCCGGTGCTGGCCATCCAGATGGGTTACCTGCCCGGCGCCATCTGGATCCTGCTCGGCGCGGTGTTCGCCGGCTGCGTCCAGGACTTCCTGGTGCTCTCGATCTCCACCCGCCGCCGCGGCCGCTCGCTGGGGCAGATGGCGCGCGATGAACTCGGGCCGGTGGGCGGGGCGGCGGCGATCATCGGAGTGCTGGTGATCATGGTGATCCTGCTCGCCGTGCTCGCGCTGGTGGTGGTCAACGCCCTGGCCGAAAGCCCCTGGGGCGTGTTCTCCATCGCGATGACGATTCCGATCGCCATTTTCATGGGCCTGTATCTGCGGGTGCTGCGGCCGGGCCGGGTGACCGAAGTGTCGCTGATCGGCGTCGTGCTACTGCTGTTGGCGGTGGTGGCCGGCGGGTGGATCGCCGAAACCGACTGGGGCGTGCAGTGGTTCACCCTGTCAAAGGTCACCCTGTCGTGGTGCATCATCATCTACGGCTTGGCCGCCTCGGTGCTGCCGGTGTGGTTCCTGCTGGCTCCGCGCGACTATCTGTCGACCTTCATGAAGATCGGCACCATCGTTCTGCTGGCCGCCGGGATTCTGATCGCCCGGCCGGTCATGCAGGCTCCGGCCGTCTCCCAGTTCGCCTCCTCGGGAGCCGGCCCGGTGTTCGCCGGATCGCTGTTCCCGTTCCTGTTCATCACCATCGCCTGCGGTGCGCTGTCGGGCTTTCATTCGCTGATCTCCTCGGGCACCACGCCGAAGCTGCTGGAGAAGGAAAGCCAGATGCGCGTCATCGGCTACGGCGGCATGCTCACCGAGTCGTTCGTCGCGATCATGGCGCTGATCACCGCCTCGATCCTCGACCAGCATCTGTACTTCGCCATCAACGCGCCCGCCGCGGCCACCGGCGGCACGCCGGAGACGGCCGCCGCCTACGTCAACGGCCTGGGCCTGTCCGGTCCACCCGCCACCGCGCAGGAGATCGCCGACGCCGCCGCCAGCGTGGAGGAGAAATCCATCGTGTCGCGGACCGGCGGGGCGCCCACGCTGGCGTTCGGGATGTCCGAGGTGCTCTCCAGTGCCTTCGGCGGCAGCGGACTCAAGGCGTTCTGGTATCACTTCGCGATCATGTTCGAGGCGCTGTTCATCCTCACCACCGTCGACGCCGGAACGCGGGTGGCGCGGTTCATGTTCTCCGACGGCCTGGCCAACCTCGGCGGGCCGCTGCGCCGGCTGCGTGATCCGAGCTGGCGGGTGGGCGCGTGGGCATGCAGCCTGATCGTCGTGGCCGGGTGGGGCTCCATCCTGCTGATGGGCGTCACCGACCCGCTCGGCGGGATCAACACGCTGTTCCCGCTGTTCGGCATCGCCAACCAGTTGCTCGCCGCGATCGCGCTGACGGTGGTGACCGTGGTGGTGATCAAGAAGGGTCTGCTGAAATGGGCCTGGATCCCAGGTGTGCCGCTGCTGTGGGATCTCACCGTGACGCTCACCGCCTCGTGGCAGAAGATCTTCTCCGGCGACCCGAAGCTGGGCTACTGGACCCAGCACTTCTCCTTTCGCGACGCGCGCGAGGCCGGCAAGACGGCGTTCGGCGCCGCCAAGAACCCCGACCAGCTCGACGCCGTCATCCGCAACACCTTCATCCAGGGCACCCTGTCCATCGTGTTCGCCGTGCTGGTGATCATCGTGGTGAGCGCGGGTCTGGTGGTGTCGGTGCGGGCACTGCGCGGCCGTGGCGTGACGGTGGCCGAGGAGCCGCCGATCCCGTCGAAGATGTTCGGCCCGTCGCAGCTGTTCGCGACGCAAGCAGAGAAGGAGGTGCAAAAACAGTGGGACGCCTTGGAGACGCCACACGCCAGATCCGCTGGTACGTCGGCGCACTGATGGGTGACGACCACTACCGCCGCTACGTCGCGCACCGCCACCGCGCCCATCCGGGCCAACCGGTTATCAGTGAGGCGCAGTACTGGCGGATGCGTCACCGGCAGGCCGACAGCAACCCCTCCGCGCGCTGCTGCTGAGCGCGAGGTTTCACCGGGGCGGCTGACGCTCCACTACCGCATCGAGTGGGCGATACGAAAGACCCGGCCCCTTGCGCAGGGACCGGGCCTCTCCGCGATCAAGCCTGTCCCGATCCCTGTTCCCCCGGCCGCAGGCGTTCAAACGCCACGGTTTACCGTTCGGACAGAAGGTGAGGAGCAGCACATGGACCTGGCGTGGTCGGACGAGGACGCGGCATTCCGCGACGAGGTGCGCGCATTCCTGGACGCCAAACTGACGCCGGAGTTGCGCACAGCCGGCCGGCTGATGACGAGCGTGTACGCCGATCATGAGGCGTCGATGGCCTGGCAGGCGATCCTGCACGAGCGGGGCTGGGCCGCCCCGGCGTGGCCGGTGGAATTCGGCGG
>JBFYOQ010000039.1:0-44068 GCA_041303735.1 Mycobacterium sp. | reverse complement strand
TTGGTCGCGCAATCGGTCCAGCAACTGCACGGCCGCCTCGGTGATGAGTACCCGCGGCGGGGCGGTGCTCAACGTTTCTTCGCGCAAGCGCTCATCAGAAAAAACCCTGGGCGGTGTTGCTGTAGGACACCAGCAGGTTCTTGGTCTGCTGGTAGTGGTCGAGCATCATCTTGTGGTTCTCCCGGCCGATGCCGGACTGCTTGTAGCCGCCGAACGCGGCGTGAGCGGGGTACATGTGATAGCAGTTCGTCCACACCCGGCCGGCCTTGATGTCGCGGCCCGCACGGTAGGCGACGTTGCCGTTACGGCTCCACACCCCGGCACCGAGTCCGTAGAGCGTGTCGTTGGCGATCCGGATCGCGTCGTCATAGTCCGAGAATGACGTCACCGACACCACCGGGCCGAAGATCTCCTCCTGGAAGATCCGCATCGCGTTATCACCGGCGAAGATGGTGGGTTGCATGTAGTAACCACCGGACAGATCCCCGCCCAGATCAGCGCGCTCGCCGCCGGTGATCAGCCGCGCCCCTTCGCTTTTGCCGATCTCGATGTAAGACAGGATCTTCTCCAACTGGTCATTGGAGGCCTGCGCCCCGATCATCGTCTCGGTGTCCAGCGGATCGCCCTGCCGGACCGCCTTGGTGCGGATCGCCGCCAGAGCGAGGAACTCGTCGTAGATGTCGGCCTGAACCAGCGACCGCGATGGACAGGTACACACCTCGCCCTGGTTGAGGGCGAACATGGTGAAGCCCTCCAGTGCCTTGTCCTGATAGTCATCGGCCGCGGCCATCACATCGGAGAAGAAGATATTGGGGCTCTTACCACCCAGTTCCAGCGTCACCGGGATCAGGTTCTGGCTGGCGTACTGCATGATCAGCCGACCGGTCGTGGTCTCGCCGGTGAAGGCGATCTTGGCGATCCGGTTACTCGAGGCCAGCGGCTTACCCGCCTCCACCCCGAAACCGTTGACCACATTGAGCACCCCGGGCGGCAACAGGTCACCGATCAGCGACACCAGGTACATGATCGATGCCGGGGTCTGCTCGGCCGGCTTGAGCACCACGCAGTTGCCCGCGGCCAGCGCAGGGGCCAGCTTCCACACCGCCATCAGGATCGGGAAGTTCCACGGAATGATCTGCCCCACAACCCCGAGCGGTTCGTGGAAGTGATAGGCCACGGTGTCGTCGTCGATCTCGCTCAGCGAGCCCTCCTGGGCGCGAATCGCGCCGGCGAAGTACCGGAAATGGTCGATCGCCAACGGGATATCGGCGTTGAGGGTCTCCCGGACCGGCTTGCCGTTGTCCCACGACTCGGCCAGCGCGATGGACTCCAGGTTCTCCTCGATGCGATCAGCGATCTTGTTGAGGATCACCGCCCGCACCGCCACCGACGTCTTGCCCCACCCAGGGGCCGCGGCATGCGCGGCGTCCAGCGCCTTCTCGATGTCGGCGTCAGTCGACCGGGCGATCTCGCAGAACGTCTCCCCCGTCACCGGGGACGGATTCTCGAAGTACCGGCCCCCGACCGGTGCGACCCACTGCCCGCCGATGAAATTCTCGTAGCGGCCCTCAAACGCCATCAACCCGGTCGATGCGCCCGGACGTGCGTAAACAGTCATCTTCGGCTCCTGGGACTTTATTCTTCATCTCGTCGGGCACGTCTCGTCGGGCACTTCTCGTCGGGCACTGCTTATCGGAGCCCTCATCGGGGCGTGTAACGCAGCTCACAGTACTCCGGGGGCGACAATGGCGCTCATGGTCGAGGACCCGAATCTGTGGCTGGAGAACATCGACGGCGACGACGCCCTGACCTGGGTGCGGGAACGCAACGACGCCTGCGTCGCGGAGTTCGCCGACCCCGAGTTCGAGCAGATGAGGGACCTGACCCTGGAGGTGCTCGACACCGACGCGCGCATCCCCTACGTCCGCCGCCGCGGTGCTCACCTCTACAACTTCTGGCGGGACGCCGACAACCCCAGGGGGCTGTGGCGGCGGACCACACTGGAGAGCTACCGCACCGCCAGCCCGGACTGGGACGTCATCATCGACGTCGATGAACTGGCCCGCACCGACGGCGAGAATTGGGTGTGGGCAGGTGCCGACGTCATCGAGCCGGATCATTCGCTGGCCCTGGTCTCGCTATCGCGTGGCGGATCGGATGCGTCGGTGGTCCGCGAGTTCGACATGCGGACGAAGACTTTCGTACCGGGCGGTTTCGAGTTGCCCGAGGCGAAGTCGCGGGTCGGGTGGTCCGACCACGACACCCTGCTGGTCGGCACGGACTTCGGACCCGATTCGCTGACCGAGTCCGGCTACCCGCGGGTCGTCAAGCGCTGGCATCGCGGACAGCCGCTGGCCGAGGCCGAGACACTGTTCACCGGGTCGCGCGGCGACGTCGTCGTGGCAGCCGGGGTGGATCGCACGCCCGGCTACGAGCGCACCATGATCACCCGCGCGATCGACTTCTACAACGACGAGACCTACCAATTGCGGGCCGGCGAGCTCGTGCGCATCGACGTGCCGACCGACGCGGGCATCTCGGTACACCGAAACTGGCTACTCATCGAGTTGCGGACGGACTGGCATACCGGCACCGCCGATTACCTCGCCGGATCACTGCTGGCAGCCGACTACGAGGCATTCCTCGACGGCACCGCGGACCTGACCGTGGTGTTCGAGCCCGATCCCCGCACCTGCCTGCACCAGTACGCGTGGACACGCGACCGGCTGGTGATGGTCACCCTGGCCGACGTCGCCAGCCAGGTCGAGATCGTCACCCCCGGGTCGTGGACCCGCGAACCGGCCGCCGGCTGCCCGCCGAGCAGCACCACGGTCATCATCGCCTCCGACGACACCGGCGACGAGATCTTCCTCGACTCCAGCGGGTTCCTCACCCCCTCGACGCTGCTGCATGGGTCGGCCGGGGACGTACTGACCCCGATCAAGGTCGCGCAGGCGTTCTTCGATGCGTCCGACCTGGCGGTGAGCCAGCATTTCGCCGCATCCGATGACGGCACCTTGATTCCGTATTTCGTTGTGGGGCAGAAGGGTTCGCAGTCGCCAGCACCCACGCTGCTGGGTGGTTACGGCGGCTTCGAGGTGTCGCAGACTCCCGGCTACGGCGGCGTGCTCGGCCGGTTGTGGCTGTCCCGCGGCGGCACCTATGTGCTGGCCAACATCCGCGGCGGCGGCGAGTACGGACCGGGCTGGCACACCCAGGCCGTTCGCGGGGGCCGGCACAAGGTCGGCGAGGACTTCGCCGCGGTGGCGCGGGACCTGATCTCCCGGGGCATCACCACGGCGGCCCAACTCGGCGCCCAGGGCGGCAGCAACGGCGGACTGCTGATGGGCATCATGCTCACCAAGTACCCGGAACTGTTCGGTGCGCTGGTGTGCCAGGTGCCGTTGCTGGACATGAGGCGGTTCCACCTGCTGCTCGCGGGGGCGTCGTGGGTGGCCGAGTACGGCGATCCGGAGAACCCGGACGAGTGGGCGTTCATCTCCGAATACTCGCCGTACCAGAACATCAGCACCGAGCACAGCTATCCCCCGGTGCTGATCACCACCTCCACCCGCGACGACCGGGTACATCCCGGCCACGCCCGCAAGATGACCGCCGCCCTGGAGGAAGCCGGTCACCCGGTCTGGTACTACGAGAACATCGAGGGCGGTCACGCCGGGGCCGCCGACAACGCCCAGACGGCGTTCAAGTCCGCGCTGGCGTTCTCATTTCTGCATCGGATGCTTGGACAGGCTCGCTAACAGCGACACGATCACCCCGACGATCACCAGCCCGCCACCGATGACCAGGGTGAGGTTGAGCCACTGGTGCATGCTGTTCTGCGCCGTGCTGACCATGCCGTCGGCGACGCGGCGCAGATTGCCCGAGGTGTTGTCATCCAGCGCAGCCCGGGTGTAGCGCCGCCCGAACTCGATGGCACCCCACCCGGCAGCACCCACCAGCAGAGCCGAAACCCCCAGTGCGGCAAGTGTCTTCCCGCGGCGGGCCGCGACGTACAGCGTCAGCAGTGCGGCGGCGGCGGTCAGCGCGGCCAGCCCCCAGCCGACCCACGGCATCCACATGCCGTAGGACCGCAGAGAGCCCGGCCGAAGCGCCGCGGGGGCGGTGTCGGTGAAGGGGATCGGCCACGCGGTGGGCACGGTGATGGAATAGTCGCGCAGGGTCTGGGCGAACGCGGCGTCGGAGAGCATCGGGGCGAAGTCGATGACCCAGCGGCCTTGCTGATCGACGCCGGAGCCGAGAACCGAGTCGGTGAACAGCCAGCGGTGGGCGAAGGCGTTTGCTTGGGCGAACTGGGGCGGGAATGACGAACTGGCGGTGTAGGTCTTGGCGATCGCGCTGACCAACGTGGAATCGGCAATCGGGCTCAACCTGCCGACCTGTGCGGTCAACTCGGTGGCGATCGCCGATTGCAACTGCGGATCGCCGGCGGCGCGCTGCGCCAGGGACGCGTAGCCGGCGCGGTCGACGAGATTGGTCTGCACCCACATCGCCGGCAGCGCCGCGGCAAGCAGGACCGTGGTGATGAGCCACATCAGTGCGGTGGCCGCCGAACGGGCGGCGCTCACAGCCGCAACCGCAGCCGTCGCATACCGGCGGCGGTCAGGCACACCAATGATGTCCCGAGCAGCAGTGCGCCCACCGCGTCGGTGAAGTAGTGGTAGGTGACGGACTGGCCGAGGATGCCGAGCGCGGCGAACACCGCCACGGCCCACAGCAGCCACCGCCGCACCCCGATGGCGAGAATCAACATTCCCAGCACCGCGACCATCGCGGCGGTGTGGCCGCTGGGGTAGGCCAGACCCTCGTCCTTGAGCCGGCCGAAGATCGGTTTGAGAGCACGCGCCGCCCATACCGCCACGATCGGCACCACGACGATGACCGGGACCAGCGCCCACATCCGCCGGTAGAGCGACACCGCCACGGCGGTCAGCAGCAGCGCCGCGACGGTGCGGTAGTCGGTGAAGAGCAGTAGCGATCCCAACGGGCCGCCGCGGGCCTGCTGCATCCAGGCGTCCACCGGTGTCGCGCCGTCGCGGACACCGAGTCCGAGCAGCACCATCAGCGGCAGGCCGACGAACGGCCAGCCGACCAGAGCGTGATCGATCAGGTCGCGATCCCCCGTAGGTAGGCCGCCTGACCGAGGTGCTGAGCGCAGTCGTCGATGATGCTGACCAGCCGCACACTGACCGTCACAGGCGGGCTCCAGTTCTCGTCGATCACGCGGCCCAGGTCCGCTGCGGTGATGTCGGCGATGTATTCCAGGGTGGTCTTGTGCACCGCATGGTAGTAGCCGGAGAGCAGATCGGCGGGAGCCCGCACCTTGGACACATCCTCGGCGCGGTGACCGTATCCGTGATCCTCGCGCGGCAGGTCGAGGCCGAAGCGATCCACCCAGGTCTCCCACACCTGAACGCCGCCGGTGATGTGGGCCAACTGGGCGTCGGTGATCCGGGCGCTGTGCCAGATCAGCCACGCGATGCTGTTGGATTCCGGCGTGGGCCGGTAGCAGGAGACCTCGTCGGTCAACGCGCCGGTGAGGTCGTCGACGTGCTCGATGATCCGGGTGAAGCAGTCCCGCAGAATCTCCCTGGCCGGTTGCGCCGGGTCAGCGGGTTGTGCCGGTAAGGATTCGGCCATGATTTCGACGCTACGCGGGGGCGCCGGACCGACGTAATCTGACTCGCATGAGCTATGACCTCGTTATCCGCAACGGCACCGTCGTCGACGGGCTCGGCGGTGAGCCCTACCGCGGCGACGTCGCAGTCTGCGGCGGCGTCATCGTCGCCGTCGGCGCGTGCGACGGGGAGGGTGAGCGGGAGATCGACGCCACCGGCCTGCTCGTCACACCGGGCTTCGTCGATCTGCACACCCACTACGACGGGCAGGCGATCTGGTCGCAGCGGATGTCGCCGTCGTCCTCGCACGGCGTCACCACCGCGTTGATGGGAAACTGCGGGGTGGGCTTCGCGCCGTGCCGGCCGGGCGATCACGAGGTGCTCGTCGATGTGATGGCGGGTGTGGAGGACATCCCCGGTGTGGTGATGACCGACGGGCTGCCCTGGGACTGGGAGACCTTCCCGCAGTACCTCGACGCGCTGGAGTCGCGGCAGCGCGATATCGACGTCGCCGCCTACCTTCCGCACTCGCCGCTGCGGGTGTACGTGATGGGCCAGCGCGGAGCCGACTGCGAGCCGGCGACCGCCGAGGACATGGCGCTGATGCGCGCGCTCGCGGCCGAGGCCATCGAGGTCGGGGCGCTGGGCGTTTCGTCGTCACGGTTCGCCTTCCACAAGACTGGCAGCGGTGCGCCGATCCCGACGTATGACGCGGCGTACGAGGAGATCTCGGCCATTGCCGGCGGGATGGCCGACGCCGGTGGCGGCCTGTTGCAGTTCATCCCCGACCTGCCCGCCGGCGGCTACGAACCGGTGCTGCAGCAGGTCTTCGAAGCAGCCACCGAGGCCGGGGTGCCGGTGACGTTCACCCTGACGACCGGCAACGCCGGTGAGCCGATCTGGCCGGGCGCGGTCAAGTTGATAGAGGAGTTCAACTCTCGACCTGGTCGGACGGGCGGTGACATCACCGCGCAGGTGTTCGCCCGCCCGATCGGTCTGGTGATCGGCCTGGAACTGACGGCCAATCCGTTCGTGCTGTATCCCAGCTACCAGGAGATAGCGGACCTGCCGCTGGCCGAGCGCGTCGCGCAGATGCGCAAACCGGAGGTCCGCGCGCGGATCCTGGCCGACACGCCTGGGCACGGGCATCCGTTCATGTATTTCGCGCAGGCGTGGGAGTGGATGTTCCCGCTTGATGAGCCGGCGGACTACGAGCCCGCGGCCGAACAGAGCATCCTGGCCCGCGCCGCCGCCCGGGGGGTGAGCCCGCTGGAGGAGGCCTACGACCGGCTGCTCGACGAGGACGGCCACGCCATGATGCTGGTGGCACTGGCCAACTTCGAGAACAACTCCCTGGACACCGTCGGTGAGTTGATGCGCCGCGACGACGTGGTGCTGGGCCTGGGCGACGGCGGCGCGCACTACGGGATGATCTGCGACGCGAGCTATCCGACGTTCGTGCTGGCGCACTGGGCCCGCGATCGGGCGACCGGCCGGTTGAGCGTCGCCGAGGCGGTGCGGCAGATGACGACGATTCCGGCCGGCATCGCCGGCCTGGAGGACCGCGGCCGGATCGCCGTCGGCTACAAGGCCGACCTCAACGTCATCGACCACGCCGCGCTGACCCTGCACAAGCCGGTGATCGTCAACGACCTTCCCGCGGGCGGGCGGCGGCTCGACCAGACCGCCGACGGCTACGTCGCGACGATCGTCTCCGGGGAGGTGATCGCCCGCGACGGCGTGCCGACTGCGGCGCGCCCGGGCAAGCTGATCCGCGGCCGCCGCCCGGCGCCGGCCTGATCCTCGCCACCCCGCGGACGGGAAAGTGCCCGGCCCCCTTTTCAGGGGGAGCCGGGCACTTTCGTTGTGGGGGAGACCGTGTTGTGCAGAAACCGAGCGGACTTTTAGAAGTCCATACCGCCCATGCCGCCGGTCGGGTCGCCCGCGGGAGCGGACGCCTTCTCCGGCTTGTCGGCGACGACGGCCTCGGTGGTCAGGAACAGAGCCGCGATGGACGCCGCGTTCTGCAGCGCCGAGCGGGTGACCTTGACCGGGTCGGCGACGCCGGCCTTGAGCAGGTCCTCGTACTCGTTGGTCGCGGCGTTCAGACCGGTGCCCTGAGGCGAGTTGCGAACCTTCTCGGCGACAACGCCCGGCTCCAGGCCGGCGTTGAAGGCGATCTGCTTCAGCGGTGCCTCGAGCGCGACGCGCACGATGTTGGCACCGGTGGCCTCATCACCGGTCAGGTTCATCTCGTCGAGCGCCGGGGCCGACTGCAGCAGGGCCACGCCGCCACCGGCGACGATGCCCTCCTCGACCGCGGCCTTGGCGTTGCGCACCGCGTCCTCGATGCGGTGCTTGCGCTCCTTGAGCTCCACCTCGGTGGCAGCTCCGGCCTTGATCACCGCAACACCGCCGGCCAGCTTGGCCAAGCGCTCCTGCAGCTTCTCGCGGTCGTAGTCGGAGTCGCTGTTCTCGATCTCGGCGCGGATCTGGGCGACCCGGCCGGCGATGGCCTCGGAGTCACCGGCACCCTCGACGATGGTGGTCTCGTCCTTGGTGACGACCACCTTGCGGGCGTTGCCGAGCAGCGAGACGTCAGCGGTCTCCAGGGACAGGCCGACCTCCTCGCTGACGACCTGACCACCGGTGAGGATGGCCATGTCCTGCAGCATCGCCTTGCGGCGGTCACCGAAGCCCGGGGCCTTGACGGCAACGGACTTGAAGGTGCCGCGAATCTTGTTGACCACCAGGGTGCTCAACGCCTCGCCCTCGACGTCCTCGGCGATGATCAGTAGCGGCTTGCCGGCCTGGATGACCTTCTCCAGCAGCGGCAGCAGATCCTTGACGGTTGCGATCTTGGACGAGACCAGCAGGATGTACGGGTCCTCCAGGACGGCTTCCTGACGCTCGGCGTCGGTGACGAAGTAGCCCGAGATGTAACCCTTGTCGAAGCGCATGCCCTCGGTGAGCTCAAGCTGCAGACCGAAGGTGTTGGACTCCTCGACGGTGATGACACCCTCGTTACCGACCTTGTCCATGGCCTCGGCGATGAGGTCGCCGATGGTCTGGTCGCCGGCCGAAATGCCCGCGGTGGCCGCGATCTGTTCTTTGGTCTCGACCTCCTTGGCGCTCTTGAGCAGCGTCTCGGTGATCTTCTCGACAGCCTTCTCGATGCCGCGCTTCAGGGCGAGCGGATTGGCGCCGGCCGCGACGTTGCGCAGGCCTTCGCGGACCAGCGCCTGAGCCAGCACGGTGGCGGTGGTGGTGCCGTCGCCGGCGACGTCGTCGGTCTTCTTGGCGACCTCTTTGACCAGCTCGGCGCCGATCTTCTCGTATGGATCCTCGAGCTCGATCTCCTTGGCGATGGACACGCCGTCATTGGTGATCGTGGGGGCGCCCCACTTCTTCTCCAGAACGACGTTGCGACCCTTGGGGCCCAACGTGACCTTGACCGCGTCGGCGAGGGCATTGAGGCCCCGCTCGAGGCCGCGGCGGGCCTCTTCGTCGTACGCAATTATCTTGGACATTGCGAGGTGATTCCTCCGATTAGGGGGTGACACGTTCTTGGGTCGGGCCCAGTGCCCGCGACGGACGACCACAGTTGTGTTCGGACTGCGGTCTCACCGTCCCGACCTAGCACTCACCGGTCGTGAGTGCCAACTACATTTTTAGCACTCGCCCACCCCGAGTGCAAGAAGGGTTCGCCGTCAGTGGACACGCCGCCGCAGCCGCGGCCGGTGGTGATCGCCGTGGGTTAGAGTCCGACTCGCTTGTCGGGCGGAGGCCGGACGGACGGACGGAGGTGTGGGTGCGGGCAGAGGAGGCGCCCAGCACCCAGGCATTGCGGGGCTGGCAGCGGCGCGCGCTGGTCCGCTACCTCACCACCCGCCCCCGCGACTTCCTGCTGGTCGCCACCCCCGGCGCGGGCAAGACCGCATTCGCCCTGCGTATCGCCGCCGAACTGCTCGCCGACGGCACCGTCGAGAAGCTCACGGTGGTGGTGCCCACCGAGCACCTCAAGACCCAGTGGGCGGCGGCCGCCCCCGCCAACGGGATCTCGCTGGACCCCAAATTCTCCAACTCCAGCGCGATGACGTCGGAGGATTACCACGGCGTCGTCATCACCTATGCCCAGGTGGCCAGCCACCCGATGCGCCACCGGGTGCGCACCGAGAACCGCCGCACGCTGGTGGTGTTCGACGAGATCCATCATGGCGGCGACGCCAAGACCTGGGGCGACGCCATCAAGGAGGCGTTCGGCGACGCCGCGCGCCGCCTGGCTCTGACCGGCACCCCGTTCCGCAGCGATGACAGTGCGATCCCGTTCGTGGAATACGTCCCCGACGGGCCGGGGGTATCCCGTTCCAAGGCCGACCACACCTACGGCTATGCCGAAGCGCTCACCGACCGGGTGGTCCGCCCGGTGGTGTTCCTGGCCTACTCCGGTGAGGCCCGCTGGCGCACCAGCGCCGGTGAGGAGCACGCCGCCCGACTCGGTGAGCCGCTGAGCGCCGAGCAGACCGCGCACGCCTGGCGCACCGCGCTCGACCCCGCCGGCCAGTGGATGCCGGCGGTGATCTGCGCGGCCGACACCCGGCTGAGCCAACTTCGCGACGCCGGCATGCCCGACGCCGGCGGGATGGTGATCGCCTCGGATCAGACGGCCGCGCGCGCCTACGCGGGCCTGCTCACGACGATCACCGGCGAGGCGCCGACCGTGGTGCTCTCCGACGATCCCGGCTCATCTGACCGCATCTCCCAGTTCTCTCAAGGCACCGGCCGGTGGCTTGTCGCGGTCCGGATGGTCTCCGAAGGCGTCGATGTGCCACGCCTGGCGGTGGGCGTCTACGCCACCAGCGCCTCGACCCCGCTGTTCTTCGCCCAGGCTGTCGGCCGGTTCGTCCGCTCCCGCACCTGGGGCGAGACGGCGAGCATCTTCCTCCCGTCGGTGCCGTCGCTGCTGCAGTTGGCCAGCGAACTGGAAGCCCAGCGCAACCACGTGCTGGGCAAGCCGCACCGCGAGACGCTGCTGGACGATCTGGGAGGCGAGCCGCGCCGCACCGAGCCCACCGACACCGATACAGGGTTCGAATCCCTCGGCGCGGACGCCGAACTGGACCAGCTGATCTTCGACGGGTCATCGTTCGGTAGCGCCACCCCGGCCGGCAGCGATGAGGAGGCCGACTACCTCGGCATCCCGGGACTGCTCGACACCAACCAGATGCGTGAGCTGTTGCGCCGCCGCCAGGATGAGCAACTGGCGATGCGCACCGCCGCCGGCGGTGAGACGGCACCGCGCACGACGCACGGCCGTCTTCGCGAACTGCGCCGCGAACTCAATGCGCTGGTGGCCGCCACCCATCACCGCACCGGCAAGACGCACGGCACCATCCACAGCGAGCTGCGCCGGATCTGCGGCGGCCCGCCGGTGGCCGCCGCCAACGGCGATCAGTTGCGGGCACGCATCGACGCGGTGCGCTCGCTACAAACCTGATCCGGTCCATTTCGGAGCGGTAAGAGGCGGTCGGGCAAAGCAGCGCCGAAGGCCACGTAATCTTCTAGGCATGAACGCCCGATGGACTGAGAACGACGTACCCGATCAACGTGGCCGGCTGGCCATCGTCACCGGCTCCAACACCGGCCTCGGCTACGACACCGCCCGGGTTCTCGCCGCCCGCGGCGCCAAGGTCGTGATGGCGGTGCGCGACACCGCCAAGGGCGACTCGGCAGCGGCCCGCATCCGCGAGATCACCCCGGGCGCGGACGTCTCAGTCACCAAACTGGATCTCGGCTCGCTGGCGTCGGTGCGCGAGTCCGGGGCCGAACTTGGCGCGGCCCACCCGCGGATCGACCTGTTGATCAACAACGCCGGAGTGATGTACCCGCCGAAGCAGACCACCTCCGACGGGTTCGAACTGCAATTCGGCACCAACCACCTGGGACACTTCGCGCTCACCGGACTGCTGCTACCGAACCTGCTGCCGGTCGAGGGATCCCGGGTGGTGGTGGTCGCCAGCATCGCCCACAACATCCGCGCCAAGATCGACTTCGACGATCTGCAGTGGGAGAAACGCCGCTACGACCGGGTGGCGTCCTACGGCCAATCCAAGCTGGCCAATCTGCTCTTCACCTACGAACTGCAGCGCCGCCTGGCCGCGGCGAAGGCCAACACCATCGCCGTGGCGGCCCATCCGGGTGTGGCGGCCACCGAACTGGTGCGCCACGTGCCCGGCGCGGGCCTGCCGGGTGTGAGCTGGCTGTCCGGCAAGCTGCTGAACACCTCCGAACTGGGGGCTCTGCCAACAGTGCGCGCGGCCACCGACCCGGCCGTGCAGGGCGGCCAGTACTGGGGCCCGGACGGCTTCAAGGAACTGCGCGGCCACCCCGTGCTGGTGACCTCCAACACCGCGTCCCACGACATCGCCACGCAGCAGCGGTTATGGCAGGTCTCCGAAGAGTTGACCGGCGTCACCTATCCGATCTGAGGCGCTGATGCGCGATCTGAGGCGCTGATGCGCAGCGTCGACGAGCATCAGCAGGTCGTCGCCGGGCTGATCGTCCCGCGGTCACCGATGGGTGTGCCCACCGCCGACGCCGCGGGCTTGGTGCTCGCCGCCGATGTGGTGGCTCCGCTGTCGCTGCCGGTGTTCGACAACTCGGCGATGGACGGTTACGCGGTGCGGTCCGGTGACGTAGCCGGTGCCGGCCCGGGCACACCGGTGAATCTTCCTGTGGCCGAGGATATTCCGGCCGGACGCACCGATGTGCTGACCCTGGAGCCCGGCACCGCACACCGGATCATGACCGGTGCACCGCTCCCGGGCGGGGCGGACGCGGTGGTCCCGGTGGAGCAGACCGATGGCGGCACGCAGATGGTCGCCATCGGATCGACCCCCCGACCGGGCCAGCACATCCGCAGGGCCGGGGAGGACGTCACCTCCGGTGTGACGGTGCTGGCCGCCGGTGAGGTGCTCAGCCCCGCCGCGCTGGGTCTGGCGGCGGCACTGGGACTCGGTGAGCTGACGGTGACACCGCGCCAGCGGGTGCTGGTGGTCTCCACCGGAGCGGAGTTGGTGGCGGCGGGGACACCACTGCAACCGGGGCAGATCTACGAATCCAACGCGGTGATGCTGGCCGCGGCGGCCCGGGAGGCGGGTGCGGAAGTGGTGGGGTCACACACTTGCGGCGACGACGTCGCGGCGTTGCGGGCGGTGCTCGACGCCTACGCGGGTGCGGCGGACGTGGTGATCACCTCCGGCGGGGTGAGCGCAGGCGCCTACGAGGTGGTCAAGGATGCCTTTACCGACGGTCGGGATGTCGAGTTCGTGAAAGTGGCGATGCAGCCCGGCATGCCGCAGGGTTGCGGCGTCCTGACCGACGGTCGGGCGCTGATCACCCTGCCGGGGAACCCGGTCAGCGCGCTGGTCTCCTTCGAGGTGTTCCTGCGGCCGGCCCTGCGCGCGGCGATGGGCCACACCGATTACCACCGGCCGGTGCGCACGGCCGTACTCGATGAGGCGATCACCTCCCCGCGCGGCAAGCGGCAGTTCCGCCGCGGCGTCTACGATCCCGAGACGGCCAGGGTGACGAGCTACGGACCGCCGGCCTCCCACCACTTGCGCTGGCTCGCGGCGGCCGACTGTCTGCTCGACATCGGCGAGGACGTCACCGAACTGCCCGCCGGTCAGCAGGTGCATATCTGGGATCTGCGCTAGCCGCCGCGTCGGATGCGCGGGAGTCCGTAGAATCGCGGCAATGGCCAGACGCCCCGATGACGAACTGCGGTCCGGCCCGCAGCGCTTGGCGGCGCTGGTGCGATCCTCGGTTCCGCCGGTCCACCCCGCCGGCATCCCGTTCATCTCGGCCGGTCTGATGGTGGCGGCCCTGGGCCGCAAACACCGTTGGGTTCGCCGGGTGGGGCTGGCCGCCGCCGGGGCCAACGCGGGGTTCTTCCGTCACCCGCCACGCACCCCGCCGACCCGCCCGGGTGTGGTCGTCGCCCCGGCCGATGGCCTGGTGTGTCTGGTCGAGAGCGCCGAGTTACCCGCCGAGTTGGGCCGGCCGGGGCCGCCGGTCCCCCGGATCAGCATCTTCCTCTCACTTCTGGACGCCCACGTGCAGCGCACCCCGGTGGGCGGCGAGGTGCTCGCGGTGGCTTACCGGCCCGGCCGGTTCCATTCCGCCGACCTGGCGGCCGCCAGTGAGGACAATGAGCGGAACAGCGTGCTGATCCGCACGCCGGAAGGACACGAGGTGGCCGTCGTTCAGATCGCCGGGCTGATCGCCCGGCGCATCGTCTGCGATATCCGTGCCGGTGAGTCGGTCGGGATCGGCCAGACCTACGGGCTCATCCGATTCGGCTCCCGGCTGGACACCTATCTTCCCGCCGGTTCGGAACTGTTGGTGGAGCCCGGGCAGCGGGCGCTGGCCGGCGAGACGGTCCTGGCGCGGCTGCCGTGATCGCACCCCCCACCGGTCCGCGCCGACGAGGACTGCGGATCCTGCCCAGTGCGACAACGGTACTCGCGATCTGCGCCGGGCTGACGTCCATCAAATTCGCGTTGGACGGACGCCCGCACGTCGCACTGGCGCTCATCGGCGCCGCAGCGGTTCTCGACGGCATCGACGGCGGTATCGCCCGGGCACTGCACGCGCAGTCCCCGATGGGTGCCGAGATCGACTCGCTGGCGGACGCGGTCAACTTCGGTGTCGCGCCGGCGCTGGTCGTCTACGTCACGCTGTTGCCGACCTCACCGATCGGCTGGATGTTCGTACTGCTCTACGCGGTGTGCATCGTGTTGCGACTGGCGCGGTTCAACACCCTGCTCGACGACGACACCCGGCCCGCGTACACCCGTCAGTACTTCGTCGGCATGCCGGCGCCCTGCGGCGCGGTGGGCGCGATCGGGCCCCTGGCCGCGATGCTGCAGTTCGGCCACGGCTGGTGGACGACGACGGGTTTCATCTGCGCCTGGCTGGCGGCGAATTCCGTGCTGCTGGTAAGCCGGGTGCCCACCGTCGCACTGAAGTCCATCTCGGTGCCGGCGAACGCGGCACCGATCCTGCTGGTGCTGGTCGCCGTCGCGGCCGCGGGACTGCTGCTGTTCCCGTATGTCCTCGTACTGCTGATCATCGCGGGCTATCTGCTGATCATGCCGTTCACCGTCCGCAGCCAGCGCTGGGCCGCCGCGCACCCGGAGTTGGACAACTCGCGGCAGCGCCGGGCAGCTCGGCGGGCGATCCGCCGCGCCGGGAACCCGAGTCGGCGTTCAACTGCCCGACTGGGCTTGCGCAAACCGGGAGCATAAAAGGTGACCGACCTGATGACCGACCCTGTGCCGCCCGCATCCAGCCTCGTGCTCACCGCGAGGCTCAACACCGCCGCACTGGACTCCCGGCGGGGTGTCGTCCGGCTGCATCCGGAAGCCATTGCCGCACTGGGTATCCGGGAGTGGGACGCGGTGTCGCTGACCGGATCGCGCACCACCGCCGCCGTTGCGGGAATCGCACCGCCGGGCACACCCGCAGGAACCGCTCTGCTCGATGACGTCACCCTCTCCAACGCCGGCCTGCGCGAGGACGCAGGCGTTCTGGTGGCTCCGGTGACGGTGTACGGCGCGCGGTCGGTGACACTGAGCGGCTCCGCGCTGGCCACCAAGTCGGTGGCCTCGGCGACGCTGCGGCAGGCGCTGCTGGGCAAAGTGCTGACCGTGGGCGACACGGTGTCGCTGCTGCCGCGCGATCTGGGCCCGGGAACATCCACCTCGGAGGCCACCTCGGCACTGGCCGCATCGGTGGGGATCACGTGGACCTCGGAATTGCTGACGGTGACCGGGGCCGACCCGGTGGGCCCGGTGTCGGTACAGCCGAACTCGTCGGTCAGCTGGGGCGGTGGCGGTACGGCAGGCGCCGAGGCCGCGGCGCCGGTCTCGACGTCGGCGATCAGCACGCCCACCCGGTGGCCGGCCACCCCGCCGGTCAGCGTCGACGACCTCAAGGGCCAGCATGTGCAGGCCGGCCGGCTCACCGAGTGGCTCAAGCTCGCACTCGACGAGCCGGCACTGCTGGAGAAACTCGGCGCCAAGCCCAATCTCGGGGTGCTGATCACCGGCCCGGCCGGGGTGGGCAAGGCCCGCCTGGTGCGCGCGGTGTGCGCGCAGCGACGTCTGGTGGATCTCGACGGCCCGGACACCGGCGCGCTGGCCGCGAGCGACCGCCAGCAGGCCGTGGCCAGGGCGGTGGCCGATGTGTGCAACGGCGGCGGCGTTCTGTTGGTCACCGACATCGACGCGCTGCTGCCCGTCCCGCCGGAGCCCGTGTCCACGATCATCCTCAGTGAATTCAAGAAAGCGGTATCCGCGCCCGGGGTGGCGCTGATCGCCACCTCGCAGGCCCCCGACGCAGTCGATCCCCGGCTGCGTGCGCCGGATCTCTGCGACCGCGAGCTGGGTCTCAGCCTGCCCGATGGCGCCACCCGCAAAGCGCTTCTGGAGGTGCTGCTGCGCGACGTACCCGCCGGTGATCTCAGTCTCGGCGAGATCGCCGACCGCACTCCGGGATTCGTCCGGGCAGATCTTGCCGCGCTGGTGCGGGAGGCAGCGCTGCGGGCCGCTGCCCGCGCGAGTGAGGACGGCAGGGACCCGTCGCTGACACAGGACGACTTCACCGGCGCGCTGACCGTCATCCGCCCGTTGTCGCGATCGAGCACGGAGGAAGTCGCCGTGGGGTCGGTGACACTCGACGACGTCGGCGACATGGTGCAGACCAAGCAGGCGCTCACCGAGGCGGTGCTGTGGCCGCTACAGCATCCGGACACCTTCGCCCGCCTCGGCGTCGATCCGCCGCGAGGAGTGCTGCTCTACGGTCCGCCAGGATGCGGCAAGACATTCGTGGTGCGGGCCCTGGCCAGTTCGGGACGGTTGAGCGTGCACGCCGTCAAGGGTGCGGAGCTGATGGACAAATGGGTCGGCTCCTCGGAGAAGGCCGTGCGGGAATTATTCCGCCGGGCAAGGGATTCGGCGCCGTCACTGGTCTTCCTCGACGAGGTGGATGCGCTGGCCCCGCGACGCGGGCAGAGTTTCGACTCCGGGGTGACCGACCGGGTGGTCGCGGCCCTGCTGACCGAATTGGACGGGATCGAGCCGCTACGTGACGTCGTCGTTCTCGGCGCCACCAACCGACCCGACCTGATCGACCCGGCGCTGCTGCGGCCGGGCCGGATGGAACGGCTGGTCTTCGTCGAACCGCCGGACGCCGACGCCCGCTTCCAGATCCTCAAGACCGCGGCGAAGTCCGTGCCGTTGAGCGCCGACGTGGACCTGCAGGCATTGGCCGCGGACCTGGACGGCTACAGCGCGGCCGACTGCGTGGCACTGCTGCGGGAGGCCGCACTCACGGCGATGCGCCGCTCCATCGACGCCGCCGATGTCACCGCGGCCGATGTCGCCAGCGCGAGGCAGACCGTGCGGCCGTCCCTGGATCCGGTTCAGGTGGAGTCGCTGCGGGAGTTCGCCAGCGGGCGCTGACGCCTTCAGGCCCGGCGGGCCCGGCGGGCCTGCGGGGCCCAGTGGGCCCAAGCGCCCAGCGCTACTGCATATCCCAGGGTTCGCCGTAGGTGGTGACGCTGTCACCGGTCTGGGAGATCAGCCGGGCGAACGGGCGCAGCAGCACCCCGCCGGCTGCGCCGGTGACCGTACCGTGGGCGTTGGACACCGCGACCGCGCCATCGGCGCCTGCGACGTCGACGGAGAATGTCGCGACCTCCTGGATGCCCGGGCCGTTGCCCAGATCGGAACTGATCGACAGCCCCGGGAACAGGTTCGGAGTGATCACCGAGCCGATCGGGTCGAACGCCAGCGGCGAGAGGCTCACACCGTCGAGGAGGATGTTGGGGGTGGTGTAGGAGAAGTTGATGCCCACGCCCAGAGACCACGGGAAGCCCACCTGGTAGCCGAGTTCCAGGGTGCCGGCGAACTCGTCGGCGCCGGGGCCGACCACCGAGTAGATCGCCCTGCCGGAGTGGAACCACTCCCGGGTCAGCCGGTTGCCGTCCAGCGGGTACACGCCATCGAGATAGGTGTCCCACTGCTGGATCGTCATCGTCCGGCCACCGCCGTCAACCAGGCTCATCTGGTTGTCCATTACAGCGTTCGAGACCGGGGAACCAGCCACCAACGCGGCCATTGCGGCGATCAGCGCCACCACAGCACGACTGATCACTTTCACAGAACGCCCCTTACGTTTTTGGTCTTCATGAGCTGCAGACGCGCTGACTTTAGCGCGTCGATGGGTATGTCGCGATTCGAAGCGCGAATCTTACATCCGCCGTTTCATTCATCGGTTAGCTGGAAATGGACCATCGCGGTCACAGTCTCGATGGCGTCGAGCAGGGTGTCGACCCGTCCGGCGAGGGTCGGGGCGGCCAGGACCGCGTAGCGGTCGGCCTGGCCCATCGGGACCCGGGACGCCAGCGCATAGATATGGCGGGACGGGTCGTCGGCGATATCGGCGTCCACCGCGAGGGCGTCGGGCCGCAACTGCCCGCCGCTGGCCTCGGCCACCCGCTGGTAGAGAGCGGTGAGGGCGTCCACCACATCGCCGATCCGCCCGGGGGTGACCGGGGGGCCCGGTTCGTCGGGCCAGGGCTGGACCCGGGCCCGGGGGTAGGGGTCGTCGGGCTGCCACTGGCTGACCCGCAGGCGCTCGGTGATCGAGGCCAGCAGCTGGTACTGGCCCTCGCCGTGGTCGGCGAACTGGGTGATCCGCGCCAGCGCTCCGACGTCGCTGCGGACATCGCCGCCGCCGACCTCGCGCCCGCGGCTGATCAGCACCACACCGAAGGCCGGCTCGGGGGCGTTCAGGCAGTCCACGACCAGCCGGGAGTACCTCGGCTCGAAGATCCTCAGCGGCAGGGTCTCCCCGGGCAGCAGGGCCGCCTGCAGCGGGAACATCGGGGTGAGCCCCCGGTCGGGCACCGAATCCGGGGCCACTACCGCATTCCCCCGGTCACCACGTCACGCACCGGCGCGCCCGGATCGACGAAAGCGCAGAGCGCGGCGGCCACACCGATCCACAGGTCGGGGTTCGTCGCCACGAGTTGGTTGCCATCGGACCCGATGGCCGTGATCACCTCCCTGCGATCCGCGTCGTTCATGGCCACGTACTGCCGGCAGGTGGTCGCCACGAGGGTGGAGCCACGTGCAGCGCCGAGGTCACCGGGCGCCGCCACCGCGGTGCCGTCGATGGCGCGGGCGCAGCCGGCCGCCCCTATCGTCGCGGCGACCGCGAGCGCGGCACCGAAGCGTCGTACTCCGCTCATCCGTCCCTCCTAGATGTCGAGTTCACCGACGAGCGCGTCAACCACCGCGCGCAGATCACCGTCATGCTCCTCGGCTACCCGCCGCTGCCGTTGATAGGACGCACCGCGGCGCGGTATCTGCGCCACCGCAGCCAGTTCGGCCTCGCAGCCCAGAGATCTCGCGACCGGCGTCAGCCGGGTGAGCAGGTCGTCGAGATCTTCGGTCACCAGTCGCTCGTTGCTGTCGGCGTCCAGGATGATGATGGCATCCAGTCCGTAGCGCGCGGCGCGCCACTTGTTCTCCTGGACATGCCAGGGCGGCATGACCGGCAACTGTTCGCCGGCGTCGAGGCGCCGGTCGAGGTCGACGACGAGGCAGTGTGTCAGCGCCACCAGCGCTTCCAACTCGCCGATATTGGACACCCCGTCGAAGACGCGCACCTCGACGGTACCCAAATTCGGGGATGGCCTTATATCCCAACGGATTTCGGTGACATCGTCGATGATCCCGGTGGTCTTCTGGTCATGCACGAACCGCTCGAACTGCCGCCAGGTCTGAAACTGGAACGGCAGTCCGGCGGTGGGAAGCTGCTGAAACATCATCGCCCGGTTGCTGGCGTACCCGGTGTCCTCGCCGGCCCAGAAGGGCGACGACGCCGAGAGCGCCAACAAGTGCGGGTAGTAATTGAGCAACGAGGAGATGATGGGCATCACCTTGTGTGCCGACGAGACGCCGACGTGCACGTGCACGCCCCAGATCAGCATCTGCCGGCCCCACCACTGGGTGCGCTTGATCAGTTCGGCGTAGCGCGGCGCGTCGGTGAGTTCCTGGCTGAACCACTGGGCGAACGGATGGGTGCCGGCACAGAACAGGTCCATGTCCCGACCGCGGACGACCTCGCGGGTGGATGCCAGGGTGCCCCGCAGATCGGCCATCGCCTCGCCCACCGTGCCGCAGACGCCGGTCACCACCTCGATGGTGTTGCGCAGCAGTTCTTTGTGAACCCGGGGATTGTCGCCGATGTCGGCGATCACCACGGCCGCCTCGTTGGACAGGTCACCGGTGGCGGTGTCGACGAGAGCGAACTCCCATTCCACACCGAGGGTGGGCCGGGGCGATCCGGCGAAGTCGATCCGCGCCGCCCCACGGCGGCCGGACTCGGCGCTACCCGGTGCCGATGACACCACAGGCGACCCGCTTGCCGGCGTCGCCGGTGGCGAGGGTGGTGGCGTCCGCGGTCGGCTGGTACCGATCCGCCGGGATGTTCGCGAAGTTGTCCGGCGCGTCGTGAATGATGAACGCCGTCCCCGGCTCGGCCAGCAGTTGTTCCTTGGTGAAGGCACTGGTGGTGGTGACCAGCATCCCGGTGCCGTCCGGCCGCACCTGCAGCGATGACAGGTCACCGGCGTGGTTGGGGTGGGAGGTCCCGGGGGCGCCGAAATGACCACCGGCGGAGAGGAAGTCACCCGGGGCGCCGCCGGCCGGAGCGACCGAGTTGACCTCACACTTGCCGACGGAGTGGATGTGCATACCGTGCGGGCCCGGGGCCAGACTTCCCGGACCGGTGGTCTGCACCGTCACGGTGGCGAACCCACCGCTGAATTCGATCGTGGCCGCCGCCACCTGGGTGCCGTCGGGCCCGTTGATCTGCGCGGTGAGCGTATCGGTCGGCCCGGCCGCGGCCGGCCCCATCGCGAGCGCATTCTCACCGTGGGCACCGCCGCCATGAGAACCACCCTCGTCCGCACCCGCCGGCGCCGGAGATCCGGTCCACACCGGCGGTGTGGTGCCGGGTTGGGTGGCGACGGGCTCATAGGGGCTGCACGCGCTGAGCATCACCGCAGGCGCTGCCAACAGCGCGACAGCGGCAGACTTGCGGCAATTGACGGAATTCACCATGGCGCAGAGCCTATCCGGTCACCAGCACGATCACGCCCGGCGGCTGCTCGGCGATTTCAGGAATCCGGGGGGCTACGGGGGCCTCGAGCACCGTGCCGACAGCCTCGGCGCCGCCCTGCTCGCCCTCGGCCGAGCCGAAGTACACCGTGGTCGCCGGAATCGCGGCGGCGATCTCCGCGCCGGACTCGGTGACGTTCCACCCGGCTTCCCGAAGCCGGTCGCCCACCCGGGTGGCCGCGGCGGTGTCGCCGACGACGGTGTACACCCGCACATCGGGCTTGGGTGCGGTCTTGGTGGACGTCACCGTCATCGCGGGCGTGTCGTCGGTGTTGTCGCGGCCGCTGGAACTCATCGCCTGGAAACCGACGAGCAGGAAGATCACGCCGAGGAACAGCAGCACCATGACCATGGCGCGCAAGGGCAGCCCACTGGAATCGGGGACGCGCTCGTTCATCGGGCTCACTGTAACGGCCCCGGCGCTGTGATCAGGTTCAGGGGAACTCGAAGCCCAGCCGCCGGGCCGCGCGTGCCTTCTGCCGGCTGGCCCGCAGCCGCCGCAACCGCTTGACCAGCATCGGGTCCGCAGCGAGAGCCTCGGGGCGGTCAACGAGGGTGTTGAGTACCTGGTAGTACCGGGTGGCCGACATCGAGAAGAGTTCCTTGATGGCTTCCTCTTTGGCGCCGGCGTACTTCCACCACTGACGCTCGAAGGCGAGGATGTCGTATTCGCGGCGGTTCAGCCCCTCGGGCAGGTCGGCGTCATCAACCGACTGCTCAGCCCGTGCAATGGCGCCGTCCATTGGGTCCCTTCTAATGACATCCCTGTCGTTCGAGCGTCATTCAATCACGCCGCGCTGGGAAGACGCGGCAGCCGACCCCGCGCGTCGGCCCACTTGAGCTTGACGACAGCTTGGCGATAGCTTGCCGATCATGGCCGTCCGACCCATCGTGATCCTCGGTGATCCCGTCCTGCACAAACCGACCAGTCAAGTGCCGATCGGGTCGGACGGCAGCCTCCCGGACGATCTGGGGGATCTGATCACCGACATGTTCGACACCATGGACGCCGCCAACGGTGTCGGCCTGGCCGCCAACCAGATCGGTGTGGGCCTGCGGGTCTTCGTGTACGACTGCGCCGATGAGCGCGGCATGGCGGCACACCGCCGGGGGGTGATCGTCAACCCGGTCCTGGAGACCTCCGAGATCCCCGAGACCATGCCCGACCCGGAGACCGACGACGAGGGCTGCCTGTCGGTGCCGGGCGAGTCGTTCCCGTGCGGTCGCGCGGAGTGGGCGAAGGTCACCGGCGTCGACGGCGAGGGAAACCCGGTGACGGCGGAGGGCACCGGACTGTTCGCGCGGATGCTGCAGCACGAGACCGGCCACCTCGACGGCCACCTCTATGTCGACCGGCTGATCGGCCGGCACGCCCGGGCGGCCAAGCGGGCGGCCAAGTCGCATGGCTGGGGTGTGCCCGGGCTGTCCTGGATACCCGGCGACGTGCCGGACCCGTTCGGGCACGAGTGAACCCCAGTGCCCCGGGGCCAAACTTTCCGCCGATCGGCAGCCGGGTCAGCATCCGCTACCGGGATTACGACGGTGAGCAGACCGACATCATCGGTGTGCTGACAGCCCTGCCACCGCGCGTGGAGGTCCGCGCCACCGGTGGCGCGCTGGTGATCGCGGTCGAGGACATCATCGCGGTCCGCGAACTCAGCTTCGCGCCGGTGCGCACCTCTGCGATTCGCGCGCTCGAGCATGCCGCCGCGCTGGGCTGGCCGGGCGTCGAAACGCACTGGCACCGCGGATGGCTGCTACGGGCCGGGGACGGCACAACGAGTCGCGGTAATTCGGCTGTGCCGCTGGAGTTCTCATCGTCATTGGGCCCCCCATCGTTGGACGCCGTGCCGGCGATCGCTGACTGGTATCTGCAGCGCAACCTGGTGCCGTGGCTGGCACTACCGGACCGGCTGCTGCCGGTGCGCGCCGCGGGTATCAAGCGCACCCGCGTGATGGTCCGTGACCTCCTCGACGCGGACGCCGATGCCGGCCCGGCAGGGTCGGGCGCGCTGTTGTCCGAGACGCCCGACGCCGAGTGGCTGGGGTGCTACCGGCGCGCGGTACCGATAGCCGAGCTGACCGCGGTCGTCGACGGCGATGTGGTGTTCGCCCGCATCGACGGCATCGCGGTCGGCCGCGGCGCGCTGACTACTTCGCCGGACGGAACACGCTGGCTCGGAATCTCAGCGGTGGCGGTGTCCGCGGCTCACCGGCGGCGCGGGTACGGCCGGGCGATCTGTGCGGCATTGGCGTCCTGGGGTGTGAGCCGGGGTGCGCAGCGCAGCTATGTGCAGGTGCTCACCGACAACGACGCGGCCATCACGCTGTACGCATCGCTGGGTTACGGATTGCACCATCACGCCGGTTATCTCGACGCCCGCAGCGTCCTCGGCGTTAGCCTCGGGGCATGACTGAGGCGTTGCGCGTGGCCACCTGGAACGTGAATTCCATTCGCACCCGGGCGGATCGGGTAGTCGATTGGATGACACGCACGGGAGTCGACGTCCTTGCGATGCAGGAGACCAAGTGCACCGACGACAAGTTCCCGGTCATGACATTTCTGGCCGCCGGGTATGAGGTGGCGCACTGCGGACACGACCAGTGGAACGGGGTGGCGATCGCCTCCCGGGTCGGGTTGGACGACGTCGCGATCGGATTCGACGGTCAGCCCGCGTGGAGCGGCGGTAAGCAGGGCACGGCGGACGAGGCGCGGGCTCTGGGCGCCACCTGCGGCGGCGTTCGGGTGTGGAGCCTGTATGTGCCCAACGGCCGCACCGTGGAGGATCCGCACTACCGCTACAAGCTGGAATGGCTGGCCGCACTGAACACGACCGCGCAGTCCTGGCTGATCGATGATCCCGATGCCCGGATCGCGCTGACAGGGGACTGGAACATCGCGCCGCGCGACGAGGACGTGTGGGACATGGCCGTGTTCGCCAACAGCACCCATGTGACCGCGCCGGAGCGGGCGGCCTTCGCCGCCATCGAGGCGTCCTACGCCGACGTGGTGCGGCCGTTCACCGTCGGGGAGTTCACCTACTGGGACTACACCCAGTTGCGCTTCCCGCGGCGGGAGGGCATGCGGATCGACTTCATCCTCGCCTCACCGGCTGTGGCCGGCCAGGTGGTGCACGCCGAGATCGCGCGCGACGAGCGCAAGACGGGCAAAGACCGCATCGGCTCGCCGTCCGACCATGCGCCGGTACTGATCGATCTGCGTTGACGCTCAACTTCTTCACCGTACGTTGACGCACGACCAATTCACCGTGCGCTGACGCACGACCAATTCACCGCGCGGCCGCGACCATTTCGGCCAGGCGCATCCCGGAGAGCCAGGCGGATTCCACTCTCGGCCCGATGAGCCAGTCGCCGCACAGGCCGAGGCGGTCGGGGTCGAGGATGGGACCGGAACCCCCCTGCGCCGACCGTGCGAAGCGCCATAGGTGAGCGGCGGTGCCGATGCGGGTAGGTAGTTGCGCATCGAACTCGCTCGACAGCGCTGCAAGCAGGGCGCAGACCACCTCATCGGGATCGGCGTCGATGCGGTCTCGCGACCAGGCCGGGGTGGCCTGCATGACCCAACTCTCCGGCCCGGTCCGTCCGGGCTTGGCGTTGTTGCGCGCCGCCCAGCCGATGATGCCGTGACCCCGGTCCCCCTCCCCATCGTCGGCTCGCCAGCAGTCCTGGGCGACCGGCACTGGTAGCGCGAACGCCGCCATGACCGTCCAGCACGGCTCGCTGATCGCAGCGGCGGCGCGGGAGGCCAGATCGGGGGCAGCGGCGGCAAGCAGCGCGGCGGCTTGTTCGGCGGGAACCGCGATCACCGCCAGGTCGACGTCAGCCACCTCCCCGCCGTCGATGCTCAGGCGCCATCCGTCGCCGCGCCTGGCCAACTCGGTGACGCGTGCCGACCACTGCACGTTCTGGCCCTCGGCCAACCGGCGAACCGGCGAGTTCATCGCGGGGACACCGACGTACGCGCCGCTGCCCGCGGCCGGCCAGGGGGCTACCACACCGTCATCGATCCAGGCGCTGACCTGCTGTGAGAAAGCATCCTCGCGGGCGGTGAAGTACTGCGCGCCATGGTCGAAGTGTGCCTCGCCCCGGGCGGTCGGCACCCTGCGCGTCGACATCCGGCCACCGGGCCCGCGCCCCTTGTCGAACAGCACCACGTCGTGGCCGCGCCGGACCAGCCCCTGCGCACAGGCGAGCCCGCTGATTCCTGCGCCGACGATCCCGATGCGCATCCTCAACGCAGGGTCGGTTCGCTGATCTTCACCAACATCTTGCCGATGTTGGCCCCGGTGAACAGCCCGTTGAGCGCGTCGACGCAGGACTCGAGTCCGGTCAGCACCGTCTCGCGGTGCACCAGCCTGCCCTCCCGCCCCCACCGGCGCAGGTCGGCGAACGCCTCGTCGAAGCGGTCCCACATCTCCAACGCGTTGAACCCCTGCATGGATGCGGACTTGGCGAGTAGGTTGACGTAGTTCGACGGGCCCGGATGCTCGCCGGTCAGATAACTGGAGATGACTCCGCACAGAACCACCCGCGCCCTGGGCGCCAGGCGACCCAGCACCGCGTTGAGGATGTCACCGCCGACGTTGTCGTAGTAGACGTCCACACCCTTGGGGCAGTGCACTTTGAGCGCCGCGGCGACGTTCTCGTTCTTGTAGTCGATGCAGGCATCGAACCCGAAGTCATCCACCACCACGCGGCACTTCTCCGGGCCGCCGGCGATACCCACCACGCGGGCGCCGGCGATCTTGGCGATCTGGCCGGCGATGGATCCCGTCGCCCCGGCGGCGGCGGACACGACGACGGTCTCCCCCGGCTTCGGGCGGCCGACCTCCATCATCCCGAAATACGCTGTGGCGCCGCCGGATCCGTAGACCGACATAATGGCGGCCTGATCGGACTCGCCGGGGATCGGCGTGCTGAACACGTCGTCACGGATGATGGCGTATTCCTGAAAGCCGGTGAGCGTGGTGACGATGTCACCAACGGAGTAGGCCGGGCAGCGCGATTCGACGACCTCGCCGACTCCGGCGGCGCGGATCACCTCACCGAGGGCCACCGGCGGCAGGTAACCCGGCTGATCGTTGAGCCAGGTGCGAACGGCGGCGTCGAGTCCGACATAGGTAGTGCGCAGCAGTGCCTCACCGTCGCCCGGGCTCGGGGCGGGGGCGGTGAGGATCTCGGTATCTTCGGGTCCGACGAGTCCGCTGGGGCGGCGGCGCAGGACGACCTGGCGGTTGGTCAGCACGGGTGCGAAGCTACCCGCTCGAGTAACGGCCCGGATTGAACACCGGGGCAATGGCGCCGATGAGCAGCTGGGTCATGTCGCCGAGCAGCACATGGAACGGATGAGATCCCCGGCGAGGTGCGCCCGCCCCGCTGCTAGCGTGAAACCCACCACACCTGCGACCCACGCCCCAGGGAGCCAGCGAGTGAATTTCCTGCCGTTGACACCACCGCGCCAGACACCGGTGCGGGTGCTGACCATCGCGGGGTCGGACTCCGGCGGCGGCGCGGGACTCCAGGCTGACATGCGCACGTTCGCGCTACTGGGAGTGCACCCTTTGGTCGCGGTCACCGCGGTGACGGTGCAGAACTCCTTGGGAGTCAGCGGTTTCCACGAGATTCCGCTCGATGTGATCGCCGGTCAGATCGAGGTGGTGGTCACCGACATCGGAGTGCAGGCCGCCAAGACGGGCATGCTGGCGTCGTCGGCGATCATCGAGACCGTCGCCGATCGCTGGCGCGGGCTCGGCCTGGCCGGCACCGTGCCGTTGGTCGTCGACCCGGTGTGCGCGTCGATGCACGGGGCCCCGCTGCTGCATACCAGTGCCCTGGACACACTGCGCGCAACGTTGTTCCCGCTGGCAAGCCTGGTCACCCCGAATCTCGACGAGGTGCGCCTGCTGGTCGGCATCGACGTTATCGACGCCGCCACCCAGCGCGACGCGGCCAAGGCCCTGCATGACCTGGGCCCGAAGTGGGCGCTGGTGAAGGGCGGTCATCTGCGCTCTGCGCCGCGCAGCCCCGACCTGCTTTACGACGGCAACGAGTTCCAGGAGTTCGACGCACCCCGGATCGACACCTGCCACGACCACGGCGCCGGTGACACCCTGGCCGCGGCGATCACATGCGCTCTGGCACAGGGCTATTCGATGTCGGATGCGGTCGCCTTCGGCAAAGCCTGGGTCACCGAGTGCCTGCGGGCGGCCTACCCGCTGGGCGCCGGGCGCGGGCCGGTGTCGGCGCTGTTCCGGCTGCAGGCGTGAGGTTGGAGCAGATCGCCGGGATCGCGCACGCACCCGCGGGGGTGCCGGCCGGAGTGGTGCTGCTCACCCACGGGGCGGGCGGCAGCCGGGAGTCGCCGCTGCTAGTGCGGACATGTGACGAGTGGGCACGCCGGGGATGGCTGGCGGTGCGTTACAACCTGCCGTTCCGCCGGCGCCGGCCGACCGGGCCGCCCTCGGGATCGGTGGCCGATGACCAGTCCGGGGTGGCCGAGGCGATCGCGCTGGCGCACGCGCTCGTCGACGGGCCGGTGATAGCCGGCGGTCATTCCTACGGCGGCCGGCTCACCTCGATGGCGGTCGCCGAGGATCCCGGCACGGTGGCAGCGCTGACGGTGTTCTCCTATCCCCTACATCCGCCGGGCAAGCCCGAGCGGCCGCGTACCGGGCACTTCGGCGCGATCACCGCGCCCACGGTCTTCATCCATGGCGCATCCGACCCGTTCGGCAGCATCGACGAACTGCGCACCGCCGTGGCACTGATCCCCGCGCGCGCGGGGATCGTCGAGATCGCCGGCGTGGGCCACGACTTGGGCTTTTCGACGAGAGTGACGAAGGTCCCGGATGTTCCGGCAACCGCCGTCGACGCCGCGCTGCGCCACAGCGGCCTCGGCTGATTCCGGTACGGTCAAGCCATGACCGAGCAGCCATACGACGTCGTCATCGTCGGAGCCGGTTTCGGCGGTATCGGCGCCGCCATCGCCCTCAAGCGGCAGGGATTCGAGAACTTCGTCATCCTCGACCGCCAGGACGATCTGGGCGGCACCTGGTACGTCAACCACTACCCCGGATTGGCGTGTGACGTTCCCACCACCACCTACTCGTACTTCTTCGAACCGAACCCGAACTGGTCGCGGCTGTTCTCCACCGGCGCGGAGATCAAGCAGTACGCGGACGATGTCGCCGACAAGTACGACGTCCGCCGCCACATCCGGTTCAACGCGAAAGTGGAGAGCGCGCGCTGGGACTCCGAAACCCAACGCTGGCAGGTGGCACTGGCCGGCGGCCGGACGCTGAGTGCGCAGTACCTGATCACCGCCACCGGGTTCCTGTCCCAGCCGCACACCCCGGACATCCCCGGGATCCACAGCTTCGACGGCACCATCATCCACACCACCGACTGGGATGACAGTTTCGATCCGGCGGGAAAGCGGATCGGGATCATCGGCACCGGCGCCACCGCTGTGCAACTCATTCCGGAGTTGGCGAAGAAGGCCCGCGAGTTGACCGTCTACCAGCGCACGGCGATCTACGTGGTGCCCAAACTCGACTTCCGTTATCCGGAGCGCGCCAAACGGCTCTTCGCCCGCGTCCCGCTGGCCCAGCGCGCCGTGCGTGCGGTCACCGACGGGATCTACGAACTCTTCAATTACGTGATCCTGCACCACCGCCAAGCACTGTTTCGCCGGCTCAACGTCGGCGCGGCCGATATCTCCAAGCTCTACCGGTTCCTGGTCGTCCGGGACGACGAACTGCGCCGCAAGCTCACTCCCGACTACGACTTCGGCTGCAAGCGGCCGACGTTCTCCAACAGCTACTACCGCACCTTCACCAAACCGAATGTGCGACTGCAGGACACCGGTATCGACCACATCGAACCGCATGCCATCGTGGCCGCGGACGGCACCCGCACCGAGATCGACGCCCTGGTGCTGGCCACCGGTTTCGACCTGTGGGAGGCCAACATTCCCGCCATCGAGATCATCGGCCGCGAGGGCCGTAATCTCGGAAAGTGGTGGCGGGAGAACCGCTTCCAGGCCTACCAGGGTGTCTCGGTGCCGTACTTCCCGAATTATCTGAGCCTGGCCAGCCCGTACGCCTTCATCGGACTGAACTTCTTCAACACGATGGAGTACCAGATGCGGATGATGGACCGCCTACTGTCGGAGGCCAAGCGCCGCGGTGCCAGCACCTTTGAAGTCACCGAAGAAGCCAACGGCCGCTTCCTCGATCAAGTGACCGAACTGGTCGGCGACACGGTGTTCACCAACGGGCAGTGCGCCACCGCGCGGTCGTACTACTTCAACCCGCACGGGGAGGCGACGCTGCTGCGTCCGATGACGGCCAAAGCCGCCATCAGGCAGGCTTCGGATTTCCCGCTGAGCGACTACAGCTTCAACTGAGAAAGCGCCAAAGGAAGAGGACCTCATGTCAGCACGAATCTCGGGTATCGGCGCGGCCCTGGCCGCGGTGGGCGTGGCGCACTTCGTCAAACCGCAGGCGTTCGAGTCGATCACCGCCTCGGCGTTTCCCACCAACACCCGTCGCTACACCTACATCAACGGCGGCATCGAGACCGCCGTGGGCGTGGGCCTCGCCGTACCCGCAACCCGCAAGTTCGCGGCGGCCGGCGCGGTTGCCTACCTCGGATACCTGATCCTCAACACGGTGCGCGCGCGCCGCTGAGCGCTGTCGTTGAACGCCCCGCTGTCACGCCGGCTCGGCACCGGCGACGCCGTCGTCATCGGACTCGGGGCGATGATCGGCGCGGGAGTGTTCGTGGTCTTCGCCCCGGCCGCGGCCGCGGCCGGATCAGGCCTGCTGGCCGGGCTGGCCATCGCGGCAGTGGTGGCCTACTGCAACGCCACCTCCTCGGCACGGCTGGCGGCGCGCTACCCGCAGTCCGGTGGCACCTACGTCTACGGCCGCGAGCGTCTCGGCCCGTTCTGGGGGTACCTGGCGGGCTGGAGTTTCGTCGTGGGCAAGACCGCCTCGTGCGCGGCGATGGCGCTGACGGTCGGTCTGTACCTCCTACCCGGCCACGCGCATGCGGTCGCGGTGACGGCGGTGGTCGCACTGACCGCCCTGAACTACCGCGGCATCCACTCCTCGACGGCACTGACCCGGGTCATCGTCATCGTCATCTGCGTGGTCCTGGCCGCCGTGGTGGCGGTGGCGGCGCTCTCCGGCGCGGCGCAACCGGATCAGCTCGGTGCCGGCTGGGGCGAGGCCGGCTGGGGCGGGGCCGCCGGGGTGCTGCAGGCGGCCGGTCTGTTGTTCTTCGCCTTCGCCGGCTACGCGCGCATCGCCACCCTCGGTGAGGAGGTGCGGGATCCGGCGCGCACCATTCCCCGGGCGATTCCGCTGGCGCTGGGGATCACGCTTGCGGTCTACGCCGCGATCGCGGTGAGCCTGCTGGCGGTGCTGGGCCCCGAACGGCTGGCAACGTCGTCGGCGCCATTGGCTGACGCGGTGAAGGCCTGCGGCGCTTCGGCTTTGGTGCCGGTGGTGACCACCGCCGCCGCGGTGGCCGCGCTGGGCTCGCTGCTCTCGCTCATCCTGGGCGTGTCCCGCACGACGCTGGCGATGGCCCGCGATCGCCACTTCCCGAAACAGCTGGCGGCGGTACATCCCCGGTTCGCGGTGCCGCACCGCGCCGAGCTGGCGGTCGGTGCGGTGGTCGCGGCAATCGCGGCGGTGGCCGACGTCCGCGCGGCGATCGGTTTCTCGTCGTTCGCGGTGCTGCTCTACTACAGCGTGACCAACGCATCGGCATGGACGCTGGAGGAGTCACCGGTGCGGCGCGCGGTGCCGGCCGTGGGTTTCGCAGGCTGCCTGCTGCTCGCGGCGTTCCTGCCGGTGTCATCCGTGCTGGCCGGGGTGGCGGTCATCGCCGCCGGGGCCGGGATCTACGCGGTGCGCCGGGTCACTGCGCGGTGATGACGTGGCGGGTGCGGTCCTCGCGAACCGGTATCCCGTTGCGCCCGTCGAGACTCTGGGCGTACAGGCCGGCCGCGTAGGCGACACCGCCGCCCTGGATGCCGAGCGCCTCGCGATTGATCTGATCGATGGTGTCGGTGACCTTGTGGTAGTCGGGGTCGAAGGGCGCATCCGCCGTGCCGCCCCACAGCTGCGCCTGCTCGGCGGTCTTCTTCTCCTCGCCCCCGGCGAACAGGCCGCCGGCCGGGATCCCGGCGAGGGTGAACGAGTCGTAGTCGGACCGGCCGTCGAACGAGGTGTCCTCGGCCGGCTTACCGGCCGCCTCGAGGTAGGCGACCAGGGTCCGCTCGATACCCGCCGACCCCTCCGGGATGCGGGGTACGCCCTCCCCGCGGCCGAGTGCGGTCGACTGATTGCCGTCGTAGGTGAAGTAACCGGCGTTGGGCGAGGCGATCATGTCGAAGTTGAGGTAGAGCGCGATGTCCTTGAGTTGATCGCCGTTGAGGGACTCGATGTACTTGCGCGAGCCCACCAGGCCGACCTCTTCGGCACCCCAGAACGCGAACCGGACGGCGTTGCGGGTCGCCGGGGTGGCGCCGAGTTGCCGCGCGGTCTCCAGCAGGGCCGCCACACCGGATGCGTTGTCGTTGAGACCGGGGCCTTCGGGAACGCTGTCGAGGTGGCCGCCCAGCATCACCACATCCTGGGTGGACCCGGTCTTGGTCTGGGCCACGACGTTGCGGGACTTGACGGCGGTGGTGCTGGCGTCGAGTTGCAGCGTGGTGCGGCCGGGATTGGCGCGCAGCAGCGCCCCGGCGGACTTGGTGACGCTGACCACCGGGACGGTGACGGCGTTGTCCTCCATCAGGGAGCCGGGCATGAACTCCTCGTCGACGTTGTTGGCGACGATCATCGCCACGGCGCCGAGTTGAGCGGCGATGGCGAGTTTCTCGGTGAACCGGCAGCTGCCTCGGTCGACGAGGACCACCGCGCCCGTGACCGCCAGACCGTCGTAGTCCGCCGGCGTGCAGCCCGGGGTGTCGTCGGCCGGCGCGGCGACCAGTGGGCCGCTGACACCGGAGGTTCCGGCGCTGTAGCGCAGCGGGGTGGCGTCGACCTGCGCTTCGCCGACCGTCAGCACCGGCTTCTCCGTCGTGAAGACCCGGACGTCGAATTCGGGGGTCTGCACATCGAAGCCGCTGTCGCGCAGCACCTGCGCGACGTAATCGGCGCTGGCCGCATAGCCCGGGGAGCCGACCGCCCGGTTGTCGCCGTTGGCGTCGGCGATGTCCTGAATGGCGCCCAGGTGGGTCAGCATCCCCTCGGTGGTGACCCGATCCCGCAGATCCTCGGCGAAGCTGATCGCCGCACTATCGGAGACGGGGCGCTCCTCGGGGCGCGGTTGGGCTGCCTCGACCGGCCTGCTGCAACCCCCCAGGACCAGGCCCAGCACGCCCAGCAAGGCCAACGCCGGCAGCGCCGACCGCTCACCCATGGGGCGTGGCCGGTGCGGGACTTGAGGCCTGGGCCCAGAACCGCTTCGGAATTCGACCGGCATGACACGCAAGATAGCCCGTCGTGACGGCGGCCGCCATTGCGGCAGCATCACCGCCGCGCAGCCGATGTCCTCCGGACGGGCTGATCAGCCCGCGCGCGTGCACCAGGTGAAGATCTCCTCGTCGATGACGACAGTGTGCGATTTCTCCTGCTCGCAGGCGTGCGGCGGTGCGGGGGCGGTGGTCCGCAGCTGCGTCCAGCTGGCCTCGAAAGCCGGATGCAACGGCAGCTCCCCGACCCGGTGCTCCGGCACCCAGCGGAGCTCCAAACTCTCCCGGTTGGGCACCGTGGCCAGCAGTTCGGCCGCGTCGGCCACCACCGTGGTGTAGGTCCAGAGCAGGCCGTCCGGGCCGGAAACGGTCGCGGTCACCACACTCGCGTGCACCGTGATGAGTCCGGCGGCCAGCCCGGCCTCCTCGTGCGCCTCGCGGACCGCCGCGGCGTGGGCGTCCTCGTGGCTGTCGAGCGCCCCGCCGGGAAGTCCCCAGGTGCCGCCCTGATGGCTCCACGGCGCGCGGTGCTGCAACAGCACCGCGGGGGTGCCGTCATGCCAGGGCGCCCGCAACAGCAGGCCGGCGGCGCCGTGCACTCCCCAGTGGTGGGTGCCGATTTCGGACACCACCCAACCGTCGCCGTCACCTCGCACAGTTCCCAAGGATAGGCACCCGCGCCGGACCGGGCCTGTCGATAGAGCACCATCGGGCGGCGGTGCTCTTAGACTTTGCTCACAGACGCACAACGCGCCCGAGGGGAGTGAGGTCAACGCGAGGTGACCGTTGAACTGGCACACCCGTCGACCGAACCGCTGGCGCAGCGGGCCCCGACCGAGCCCGTTCACTCGCGGTGGTGGTTCGTCAGCAGCACCCCGGGGCGCATTCTGATCATCGGGATGATCCTGGCTGCCCTGGGCATCCTGTCCGCCTTCGCCGTGTCCACGACGATCACGCAGCGCCAGCAGCAGCTGAGCAGGGTGCTCGACCACACCGAACCGCTGGCCTTCGCCGCGGGGCAGCTCTACACCACGCTGTCGATAGCCGATGCCGCCGCGGCCACGGCATTCATCGCGGGCACCGAACCGCAAGCGGTGCGCCAGCGCTACGAACGGGCCATCACCGAGGCCGCCGTCGCCGTCACCCGAGCGTCCAGCGGGCTCACCGATCCCCCGCTGGTGGATCTGCTGGGCAGGATCAACGCGCAAGTGGCGGTGTACACCGGCCTGATCGAGACGGCGCGGACGAACAACCGGATGGGTAACCCGGTCGGGTCGTCCTACCTGTCCGAGGCGTCGGGATTGATGCAGCAGACGATCCTGCCGGACGCACAGCGGCTCTACGAGCAGACCTCGGCGCAGCTGGACTCCGAGACCGGGACGTCGGCGTCGATCCCCGCACCGGTGATCGTGGTGGTGCTGACCACGGTGCTCTTCGGCGCCTTCGCCCACCGGTGGCTGGCCAGGCGCACCAAACGCCGGGTCAATGTCGGTCTGGTGGTCGGCGGTCTTGCGTTCGCGATCCTCATCGGCTGGGTGGGCACCGCGCTGGCGGTCTCCACCGCGGGTAGCCGCGCGGCGAAGAACACCGCGGCGCAGTCGTTGAGAACGGTGACCGGCCTTGCCATCACCGCCCAGCAGGCCCGGGCCGACGAGACGTTGTCGTTGATCCGGCGCGGTGACGAAGATGTACGCAAGCGGTCCTACTACCAGCGGGTCGATTCGATGCACGCCCAGCTGACCGACTACCTGGGGAGGGAGGACGCGATCGCCCGCGAGCCGCTCTCCAATGCCGACCAGCTGCTGCTGAAGTGGCGGCGCGCCGATGAGCGGATAAACGACTACATCGCGGTGGGCAACTACCAGGCCGCCACCCAGGTCGCTCTCGGCACCGGCGAGAACGACTCGACGCCCGCTTTCGATGCCCTCAATGGGACTCTCTCCCAGGGGATCTCGGAGAGCCGGCGCCAGCTGCGCGGCGATATCATCTCCGCGCGCCGGGTGCTCTCGGGTGCCACGGAAGGCGGTGTGGTGCTGTCGGTGGGGGCCGCGGTGGCGGTGGCCCTCGGGTTGTGGCCACGGATAAGCGAGTACCAGTGATGAGCGCTCGCGCGAAGAACCATGGGCCAGTGATGAGCGCTCGCGCGAAGAACCGACGAGCAGTGATGAGCGCTCGAAGGCTCTTCTCCCTCGCACTGGCTATCGGCGTGCTCGCCGGGTGCGCTCCGGCGGTCGAACCGGAGGCGCCGCCCGCACCGACGCTGGCACCGCCCACGCCGGCCGGGATGGAGGAACTCCCCGCCGGCACCCCCCAGCCGCCGGACCCCACGGAGGACGACTGCGACCGGACCGCGAGCCTGCGACCCTTCCCCACCAAGGCGGCCGCCGACGCCGCGGTCGCGTCGATCCGGCAGCGCGGCCGTCTGCTGGTGGGCCTGGACATAGGCAGCAACCTGTTCTCCTTCCGGGACCCGATCACCGGCGAGATCACCGGGTTCGACGTGGACATCGCCGGCGAGGTTGCCCGTGACATCTTCGGCACTCCGTCGGCGGTGGAGTACCGCATCCTGTCGTCTGCCGACCGGATCACCGCGCTGCAGAAGAACACCGTCGACATCGTGGTCAAGACCATGACGATCACCTGTGAGCGGCGCACGCAGGTCAACTTCTCGACGGTGTACTTCACCGCCTACCAACGGATCCTGGCCGCGCGCGACTCGGCCATCTCGCGGCCGTCGGATCTGTCCGGCAAGCGGGTCTGCGTCGCTCGCGGCACCACCTCACTCAAGCGGGTGCAGCAGATCGACCCTCCGCCGAACATCGTCACGGTGGTCACCTGGGCCGACTGCCTGGTGGCGCTGCAGCAGCGCGAGGTCGACGCGGTCAGCACCGACGACGCGATCCTGGCCGGCCTGGTAGCCCAGGATCCCTACCTGCACATCATCGGCCCCAACATGGCCGAGCAGCCCTACGGCATCGGGATCAACCTGACCAACACCGCGCTGGTGCGTTTCGTCAACGGCACCCTGGCGCGCATCCGAACCGACGGGACCTGGGACACCCTTTACCGCAAGTGGCTCAGCGTTCTAGGGCCCGCGCCGGCACCGCCCGATCCGAGGTACCTCGACTGATGGCCGAGCAGACTCCCGACCCCGGGGTCGAAACGCAGCGCGCAAGTCTGGAGGACCTCGATCCCGACCGGCTCGAGCCCGAACTCACAGTGGATTCGGTGGCCACCGTCCGGCCGATGTCCACCCAGGCCGTCTTCCGGCCGAGCTTCGACGACGATGACGGCGGTCCGCTCAGCGAGCCGCTCGAACGCGATGAGCATCAGGCAGGCGTGGCCCGGGCGTCCGCCTCACGGCGGCTCGGCGGCGGACTGGTGGAGATCCCCCCGGTGCCCGAGATCGATCCGCTCGCCGCGCTGATGGTCGATCCGGTTGTGGCGGAGTCCAAGCGGTTCTGCTGGAGTTGCGGCCGGCCGGTCGGACGGTCGAGCGAGGGGCATGACGGCGCGTCGGAGGGCCTCTGCCCGAACTGCGGCAGCGCCTATTCGTTCCTGCCGCAACTGCGGCCCGGCGACACCGCCGCCGACCAGTACCAGATCAAGGGCTGCGTGGCGCACGGCGGCCTGGGCTGGGTGTACCTGGCCGTCGACCAGAACGTCAACGAACGACCAGTCGTGCTGAAGGGTCTGGTGCACTCAGGCGACGCCGAGGCTCAGGCGATCGCCATGGCCGAACGCCAGTTCCTCGCCGAGGTGGCGCATCCGTCGATCGTGAAAATCTTCAACTTCGTCGAGCATCCGGACTCGCACGGCGAGCCGGTGGGCTACATCGTGATGGAGTACGTCGGCGGTAAGTCGCTGAAACTGCCTAAGGGCGAGAAGCTTCCGGTCGCAGAAGCCATCGCCTACATGCTCGAGATCCTTCCGGCCCTGAGCTATCTGCATTCGATCGGGCTGTGTTACAACGACCTCAAGCCGGAGAACATCATGGTGACCGAGGAGCAGCTTAAGTTGATCGACCTCGGCGCGGTATCACCGATCAACTCCTTCGGGTACCTCTATGGCACGCCGGGATACCAGGCGCCGGAGATCGTGCGCACCGGCCCGACGGTCGCCAGCGACATCTACACCGTCGGGCGCACACTGGCCGCCCTGACCCTGAAGTTGCGGACCCGCCGGGGTCGCTACGTCGACGGCCTGCCGGAGGACGATCCCGTCCTCAAGCGCTACGACTCCTTCGCCCGGCTGCTGCGCAGGGCGATCGACCCCGACCCCCGGCGCCGGTTCGCCAGCGCCGAGGAGATGTCGGCCCAACTCCTCGGGGTGCTGCGCGAGGTCGTCGCCGCCGATACTGGAACACCGCGGCCGGGTCTGTCGACGGTGTTCACCCGCACCCGCTCGACCTTCGGGGTCGAACTGCTCGTCGCCCACACCGATGTCTATCTCGACGGGTTGCTGCACGCGGAGAAGCTGACCGCGCCCGAGATCGTGGTGGCACTGCCCGTTCCGCTGGTCGACCCGACCGATGTGGCGGCCACGGTGCTGTCGGCCACGGTGCTGTCCCAGCCGGTGCAGACCCTGGACTCGCTACGCGCCGCCCGCCACGGCCGACTCGACTCCGAAGGTGCCGACCTCGCCGACTCGGTGGAGTTGCCGCTGATGGAGGTCCGCGCGCTACTCGACCTGGGCGATGTCGGCAAGGCCAACCGCAAGCTGGAGGACCTGGCCGCGCGCGTGGGCTGGCCCTGGCGGCTGGTGTGGTTCAAGGCGGTGTCGGAGCTGCTGACCGGTGACTTCGAGTCGGCGAGGAAACACTTCAGCGAGGTGCTCGACACCTTCCCCGGCGAACAGGCGCCAAAGCTGGCGCTGGCGGCCACCGCGGAACTGGCCGGCACCAGCGACGAACACCCCTTCTACGAGACGGTGTGGCACACCGACAACAACATCATCTCCGCCGGCTTCGGACTGGCCCGGGCGCAATCCGCCGAGGGCGACCGCGCCGGTGCTGTCACCACCCTGGACGAAGTACCCATCGGCTCACGGCATTTCACCACCGCGCGAGTCACCAGCGTGGTGACCCTGCTCTCCGGCCGCGCGGCCCACGAACTCACCGAGGATCAGATCCGCGAGGCCGCGCGACGCGCCGAGTCGCTGCCCGACACCGAGCCCCGGGTGCTGCAGATCCGGGCCCTGGTGCTGGGCACCGCGCTGGACTGGATCGCCAGTCACACGGTGTCCAATTCGAGCCACATCCTGGGGTTCTCGTTCACCGAGCACGGCCTGCGCCTGGGCGTGGAGGCCGCACTGCGCAGCCTGGCGCGGGCCACCACCAGCCAGGCGCATCGCTATGTGTTGGTCGACATGGCGAATCAGGTTCGGCCGGCGACCACCTTCTAGTGGCCTCAGATCACGCTCAGGCAGGCTCGCGCGATCGCTAGTTCCTCGTCGGTGGGAATCACCAGCACCGTGGTCGGCGAGTTCTCCGCCGAGATCCGGCGCGGACCGCATCCGGGACTGTCGTTGAGGTGCTCGTCGAGTTCGATGCCGAGGCGGGTCAATCCGCTCAGCGCGTCGCGGCGCACCGTGGCATCGTTCTCCCCCACACCCGCGGTGAAGGTGATTACGTCGGCATGCCCGAGCACCGCCAGGTAGCCGCCGACGTACTTGCGCAACCGGTGGATGTAGACCTCGTAGGCCAGCCTGGCCGCCTCGTCACCGGAGGCGATCCGTTGGTGAACCACCCGGAAGTCAATCTCCCCGCTCATCCCGAGCATCCCCGACCGGCGATTGAGCATGGTCTCGATCTCGTCGACACCCATCTGAGCCGTCCGCCACAGGTAGGCGATCACGCCGGAGTCCAGGTCGCCGGCGCGGGTACCCATCACCAGGCCCTCCATCGGCGTCATGCCCATCGAGGTATCGACCGGCCGGCCCCCCGCGATAGCCGACGCCGAGGCGCCGTTGCCCAGGTGCAGCACGATCTGATTCAGCGACTCCGGCTCCACCGCGAGGAATTGCGCGGCCTGCCCACTGACGTACTCGTGGGAGGTGCCGTGGAAGCCGTAGCGCCGTATCCCCCAGCGCTGCGCCACGTCGCGATCGATGGCATAGGTGGCCGAAGCAGGGGGCAGATGATGGAAGAACGCGGTGTCGAACACCGCGACGTGCGGCAGATCGGGCAACGCCCGGCGTGCGACCTCGATGCCGAGGACGGCCGGCGGGTTGTGCAGGGGCGCGAGCGGCTCCAACTGCCGGATCCGGTCGAGAACCTCGTCGTCGATGACGGTGGGCAGGTAGAGATCCGGGCCGCCGTGCACCACCCGGTGGCCGACCGCGAGCAGTTCGGTCGCATCGAGGTCGATGCCCTGGGCGGCGATCTCGTCGAAGGCGACCAGCAGCGCCTCCTGATGATCGGCGACACCACCATCGTCGCCGATTCGTTCGACGATCCCATCGACGATGCTGACCGCGCCGCCGGGTTGCACCAGTTGGTATTTCAGCGATGAGGACCCGGTGTTGAGGACGAGCACGGTGCCCGCCATCACGACCCCTGCGCCTGGATGGCGGTGATGGCGACCGTGTTGACGATGTCCTCGACCAATGCTCCGCGGGACAGATCATTGACCGGTTTGTTGAGTCCCTGGAGTACCGGGCCGATCGCGATGGCGCCGGCGCTGCGCTGGACAGCCTTGTAGGTGTTGTTGCCGGTGTTGAGGTCCGGGAAGATCAGCACGGTCGCCCGGCCGGCGACCGCCGAATCCGGCATCTTCGCCGAGGCGACGACAGCGTCCACCGCCGCGTCGTACTGGATCGGCCCCTCTATGAGCATCTGGGGGTCGCGCTGGCGAACGAGTTCGGTCGCCGCCCTGACTTTCTCGACGCCGGCCCCGGTGCCCGAGTCACCGGTCGAGTAGGACAGCATCGCGACCCGCGGGACGATGCCGAACTGAGCCGCGGTGTGCGCCGAGCTGATCGCGATGTCGGCCAGTTGTTCGGCGGTGGGATCGGGCACGATCGCGCAGTCGCCGTAGGCCAGCACCCGGTCCGACAGACACATCAGGAAGATGCTGGACACCGTCGATACTCCGGGCTTGGTGCGGATGATCTCGAATGCGGGCCGCACGGTGTGCGCGGTCGTGTGCGCGGCACCCGAGACCATGCCGTCGACGAGGTTGTTGTGCACCAGCATGGTCCCGAAGTAGGAGACGTCGTGCATGATCTCGCGGGCCTGCTCGATGTTGATTCCCTTGGACTTTCGCAGCTCGGCGTATTGTTCGGCGAACTGCTCGGCCAGCTCGGAAGTCCGCGGGTTCATCACGGTGGCGGCGTGCAGATCGACGCCGAGTTCGGCGGCGCGGCTCCGCACCTCCGACTCGTCACCGAGGATGGTCAACTCGGCCACACCGCGGCGCAGCAGCCGACCGGCTGCGGCCAGAATGCGATCGTCGTCGCCTTCGGGCAGCACGATCCGCTTGCGGTCGGCGCGGGCGCGTTCCATCAGCCCGAAGGTGAACATCTGCGGTGTCGTCACGGTGGGGATCGGGACTGCCAGCCGGTCAAGCAGATCCGTCATGTCGACGTAGCGGTCCATCATCTCGATGGCGGTGTCGATCTTGCGCCGGGATGCGGCGGTCACCTTGCCGCGGGTGCCGGCGACCACGCTCGCGGTCTCGAAGGTGCGCAGATCGGTGGCGATGACCGGCAGCCGGATGCCCAGGCCGGTGACGAGCTTCGCGATCGAGGGGTGCAACGGGAGGCCGCCGTTGAGGATGATCACCGACAGCGACGGAAATCCCTCGGCCGCATGGGCGCTGGCCACCGCGAGCACCACATCGGAACGGTCGCCGGGAGTGATCACCGCCGTGCCCTCGGTGAGCCTTTCGAGGACGTGGTCGGCCGTCATCCCGGCGACCATCACGCCGGTCACCTCGCGCGCCAGCAGCGAGTGGTCACCGTGCACGAGCGTGCCCTGCACCGCAGTGCACAACTCACCCACGGTGGGCGCCACCAGAATGCGCTCCTCGGGCAGCACGTAGATCCGGGGGCCGATCCCCTGGCATGCCGCCAGCACCTCTTCCATCTTGTCCGGCTCACACCGGTTGGCCACCACCGCGGCGGTGTGGGTGTGCTGGACGGACAGCTCAGCCAGGCACAACTCGATGACAGCGGCGATCTCCGCCGGGGTGCGCCCGGTCGCCCGCACCGACAGCAGTACCGGGGCTCCGAGGTTGGCCGCGATGCGGGCGTTGACACTCAACTCCGTCGGTGACGCGACGTCGGTGTAGTCCGAGCCGACGATCACCATGGCGTCGCAGCGGTCGGCCACCGCGTGGTAGCGGTCCACAATGTCGGCGATGGCGCCGTCGGGGTCGGCGTGCAGCTGCTGGTAACTCACCCCGACGCAGTCCTCGTAGGACAGACCGGCGTCGCCCCCCTGCATTGAGCCCCCCCGCATTGAACAATGCGCGAGCAGCAACTCGAGGATGTAGTCGCGTTCCTCGTGGCGGGTGATCGGCCGGAACACCCCCACCCTGGGCACCATCGCGGTGAGCCGGTGCAGGATGCCCAGAGCGATGGTGGACTTCCCGGTCTCACCCTCCGGGGAGGCGATGTAGATCGACGTCGCTGCGGGGCTCACCTCGACAGCATTCCTGAAGTCAAACCCTGCGCGGGCGGGTTAACCGAGTTTGCGCAGCCGCGGCAGCAGATCGCGCTCGAAGAGTTCGAGAAAGCGGCGCTGATCGTGGCCCGGCGCATGGAACACGAGATGGTTGAGGCCGTAGCCGACATAGTCGGCAACCTTCTCGACCGCCTCATCCGGGTCGGATGACACGATCCATCTCTTGGCGACCTGCTCGATGGGAAGCTGGTCGGCGAGCCGTTCCATCTCCCTCGGGTCGGTCACGGAGTGCTTCTGCTCGGGCGTGAGCGACAACGGCGCCCAGAACCGGCAGTTGCTCAGCGCGACGTCGGGGTCGGTGTCGTAGGAGATCTTGATCTCGATCAGCTTGTCGACGTCGTCGACGTCGCGGCCGGCCGCCTCGGCGCCCTCGCGCACCGCGGGTAGCAACTTGTCGACGTAGAGTTCCTCGCCCTTGCCCGAGGTGCAGATGAAACCGTCACCGGCGCGCCCGGCGTATTTGGCCACCACCGGTCCGCCGGCACCGATGTACACCGGAACCCCGCCCTCGGGGACGTCATAGATCGACGCACCCCGCATGTGGTAGTACTCGCCCTCGAAGTCGACCCGCTCGCCCTTCCACAACTCGCGCATCACCTTCACCGATTCGCGCAGCCGGGCGAATCGCTCCTTGAACTCCGGCCACTCGTCGATGGAGCCGGTGGCGATCTCGTTGAGCGCCTCGCCGGTGCCGACACCGAGGAAGATCCGGCCCGGATACAGGCAGCCCATGGTTGCGAATGCCTGGGCGATCACCGCGGGGTTGTAGCGGAACGTCGGGGTGAGCACCGAGGTGCCCAGCACGATGCGCTTGGTGCGCTCGCCCACCGCCGTCATCCACGACAGCGCGAACGGCGAATGCCCACCTTCGTGCCGCCACGGGTTGAAGTGGTCGCTGACCGACGCGCTATCCATGCCGTGCTCTTCGGCCAGCACACCGAGTTCGACCAACTCGCGCGGCCCGAACTGCTCCGCCGATGCCTTGTATCCCAGTTTCAGTTCGACCACCCCCTCTTTCTACAGCACCGGGCCGCGCGCCCACCGCCCTACACTCACCCGATGGCACCGGTGCTGACGACGGTCACCGATGAGGTCCACATGGTGCAGACCCCGCTGGTCAACTGGACACTCGTCGCCGACGACACCGGCGTGATGCTGATCGACGCGGGCCTGCCGGGCAGTCGTGACGATGTGATGACGTCCGTGGAGCGGCTGGGCTTCGCGCCGGAGGATGTTCGCGCGATCCTGTTGACCCACGCCCATGTCGATCACCTCGGCTCGGCGATCTGGTTCGCCGCCACCCACGGGACCCCGGTGTACTGCCATGCCGACGAGGTGGGCCACGCCAGGCGCGACTATCTACAGCAGGCGTCGCCGGTGGCACTGCTGGCACACGCCTGGCAACCGCGGTGGCTGCGGTGGTCGCTGCAGGTGGCGCGGATGGGAGGCCTGGTGCACGACGGCATCGCCTCCGCGCGCCCCCTGACCGACGACATCGCCGCCACCCTGCCGGGCCGGCCGCGCGCCATCCCGACGCCAGGGCACACCGGGGGCCACTGCTCCTACGTGGTGGACGGCGTCCTGGTCAGTGGCGACGCGTTGGTGACCGGGCATCCGCTGGCCCGGGCCGGCGGACCGCAACTGTTGCCGTCGGTGTTCAACCACGATGACGCGCAGTGCGCCCGCAGCCTTTCCGCGCTCGCCGATGCCGGCACCGACGTCCTCATACCCGGGCATGGGGAACTGTGGATCGGGCCGATCGCCGACGCGGTGCGCCAGGCCGCTAGCCCAGAGCGTGGGCGAGGTCGGCGATGAGGTCCTCGGTGCCCTCCAGTCCAACCGAGATCCGCACCACGGCGTCACCCAGTCCGATCGCCGCACGCCCCTCCGGGCCCATCGCCCGGTGGGTGGTGGTGGCCGGATGGGTGATCAGCGTCTTGGCGTCGCCGAGGTTGTTGGAGATGTCGATGACGGCGAGCCTGTCGAGCACCTCGAAGGCGCGCTGTTTGCCGTGACCCTCCGGTGCGTCGAGCTCGAAGGTGATGACGGTGCCGCCGCCGCTCATCTGACGCTTGGCCAGATCGTGCTGGGGATGCGAGGCCAGGAACGGGTAGCGAACCCACCGGACGGCGGGGTGACCTTCGAGGAACTCGGCGATCCGCTGCGCCGAATCGTTGCTGTAGTTCACCCGAACCGACAGTGTCTCAAGGCCTTTGAGCAGAACCCAGGCGTTGAACGGACTCAGTGCGGGCCCGGTGTGGCGCATCAGTGTCTGGACCGGGCCGTCGATGTACTCCTTGTCGCCGAGGATCGCCCCGCCGAGTACCCGGCCCTGGCCGTCGATGTGCTTGGTGCCGGAGTAGATCACCACATCGACCCCGAGCGGCAAACCCTGCTGCAGCAGCGGCGTGGCGAAGATGTTGTCCAAGACGACCTTGGCGCCGGCCGCGTGGGCCATCTCCGACACCGCGGCGATGTCCACCAGCGACTGCATGGGATTGGACGGGGTCTCGAAGAACACCGCCGTGGTGGGCACACTCAGCGCCTGCTCCCACTGGTCGAGGTCCTCGCCGTCGACGAACACCGTCTCCACACCCCACCGGGGCAGGATCTCGTTGCACACCACGAAACAGGAGCCGAACAGGCTGCGCCCGGCGACCAGTCGATCGCCGGCGCCGAGCAACGCGCCGAGGCCGGTGAAGACGGCGGCCATCCCCGAGCCGGTGGCGAATGCGGCCTCGGCACCCTCGATCAGTCGCAGCCGCTCCTCGAACATGGTGATGGTCGGGTTGCCGTAGCGGGAGTACACGTAGCGGTCGATCTCACCGGTGAACGCCTTCTCCGCGTCCGCGGCCGTGTCGTAGACGTAGCCCGACGTCAGGTAGAGCGCCTCGGCGGTCTCGGAGAAGTTGGAGCGCAGGAGTCCGCCTCGCACACCGATGGTGGCCTGGCTGACCCCGTCGGGCAGCGGAGC
>JBFYOQ010000038.1:0-13922 GCA_041303735.1 Mycobacterium sp. | reverse complement strand
CGGCCTGCGGGGACGGCGCGGCGTTGCTGGCGTCGATGTCCACCCGCGACAAACTCGCACAGTTGCTCATGGTCGGTGTGCGGGACGGCGCCGATGCGCGCGCCGTGGTCAGCAACTTTTCCGTCGGCGGCATCATGATCGGCAGTTGGACCGACCTGTCGATGCTGACCGACGGCACCGTCAACGAGATCGCCAACATCGGCCCGCTGCCCCTGGCGGTCAGTGTCGACGAGGAGGGCGGCCGGGTCTCGCGGCTGGCCCCGCTCATCGGCGCGATCCCCCCGGCCCGGACCCTGGCGCAGACCAAGACCGCCGACGAGGTCTATCAGATCGCGCTCGACCGTGGACGTCAGATGCGCGGTCTGGGCATCACCGTCGATTTCGCGCCGGTCGTGGATGTGTCCGATCAGGCCGCCAACACCGTCATCGGCGACCGGTCCTTCTCCAACGATCCGGCTACCGTCACCGCCTACGCCGGGGCGTTCGCCCGCGGCCTGCGCGACGCCGGGGTGCTGCCGGTGCTCAAGCACTTCCCCGGCCACGGCAGCGGCTCCGGTGACTCGCACACCGCCGGTGTGGTGAGCACCCCGCCACTGGACCAGCTGATGACCAGTGACCTGGTGCCCTACCGGACACTGATCGGCGAGGGCGCGGTCGGCGTGATGATGGGCCACCTCGAGGTGCCCGGCCTCACCGGCAACACCCCCGCCAGCCTGAGCCCCGCCGCGGTGAACCTGCTGCGCAGCGGCGGCTACGGCGGGCCGGGATTCAACGGGCCGGTGTTCAGCGACGATCTGTCGAGCATGGCCGCGATCAATTCGCGCTACGGCGTGGCCGAGGCGGTGCTGCGAGCGTTGCAGGCCGGCACCGATGTGGCGCTGTGGATCACCACCGATGAGGTGCCCGCGGTACTGGACCGGTTGGAGAGCGCGGTCGCCGGTGGCGAGTTGGCGATGCCGGCGGTGGAGGGATCGGTGCTGCGGATGGCCGGCATCAAGGGTCCCAGCGCGCGCTGCGGCGGGTAGGCGGGTCGGCTCGTGACGGCCGGCGGCACCAAGCGGCTGCCCCGCGCGGTGCGCGAGCAGCAGATGCTCGATGCCGCTGTGCAGATGTTCTCGGTCAACGGCTATCACGAGACGTCCATGGACGCCATCGCTGCGCAGGCGCAGATCTCCAAGCCGATGCTCTACCTGTACTACGGCTCCAAGGAGGAGTTGTTCGGCGCCTGCCTGAGCCGGGAGCTGAGTCGTTTCATCGACACGGTGCGGGCAGACATCGACCTCAAGTCCAGCGCGCGGGAACTGTTGCGGCACACAATCATCTCGGTATTGCAGTACATCGACGCCAACCGTGCCTCCTGGATCGTGCTCTACACCCAGGCGACCAGCTCACAGGCGTTCGCGCACACGGTGCGGGAGGGCCGGGAGCGCGTCATCGATCTGGTGGCCCGGTTACTGGAGGCCGGCACCCGCAATCCGGAACCCGACACCGACTTCCACATGATCGCCGTCGCCCTGGTGGGTGCCGGTGAGGCGGTGGCTGCCCGGGTGAGTGCCGGCGACGCCGATGTCGACGAGGCGTCGGAGTTGCTGATCAACCTGTTCTGGCGCGGGCTCAAGGGCGCGTCGGTGACCCGCTAACCCAGCGGGCGCACCGTCGACGTCAGGTGCGGGTAACCCTTGGCCATGTCGCGCAGCGAGATGTCCCAGCCGTCGTCGACTCGCTCGGTGTAGACCCCGGCGGTGGCCGGCAGCAGCACCGGCTTGCCGAACCTGACGGCGTAGGTGACGGCGGCGGGCAGCTGTCCTTCGATGTTCGCCAGCACAGCGGCGGCGGTGAACATGCCGTGCGCGATCGCGGTCGGGAAGCCGAACAGCTTGGCGGCCAGCGCACTGGTGTGGATCGGATTGTGGTCGGCGCCGATCGACGAGTAACGGCGGATCTGGCGGGCCGTGATCCGCAGGACCGCGTTGGGGGCGGGCAGTCTCTCCCGCGGGGGCGGCTCGGGTGCGGGCTGCCCGGACAGGCTGGTGCGCTGCAGGTGCAGGAATGTGGTGACCTGATCCCACGCCGGTTCGGTGCCGACGCAGACCCGGCTGATGACGTCGACCAGCAACCCCCTGCGGTGTTCGCGCAGATTGTCCGCGCGGACGCGTACTCCGACGGTATCGGTCACCGCGATCGGCCGGTGCTGGGTGATCGTGTTCTCCACGTGCACCGCGCCCAGCGCCGCGAACGGGAAATCGAAGCCGGTGACCAGTTCCATCACCGTCGGATAGGTGAGCACGAACGGATAGGTGAGCGGTACGTCGGCGCCGTAGCGCAGGCCGGTCACCGCGGCGTACGCGGCGACGTTGTCCCGGTCGATCGTCACCTCGTCCACCGTCACCGTCCGGTCGGGCAGTGACTGGCCGCGGCGGATGAACGGCAGCGATCCAGCCGCGGCGCGGATCAGGTTCGCCGCCCCGCCGGCCATCACGCCCCCAGCATTGCTTGGCCGCAGACCCGGATCACGTTGCCGGTGACCGCACCCGACGCCGGGCTGGCGAAGTACGCGATCGTCTCCGCGACGTCGACCGGCTGCCCGCCCTGGTAGAGCGAGTTGAGTCGCCGGCCAACCTCACGGGTGGCCAGGGGGATAGCCGCGGTCATCGCGGTCTCGATGAATCCCGGAGCGACGGCGTTGATGGTGATGCCGCGGTCGGCGAGTCGGGGCGCCAGCGCCTCGGTGATGCCGATCATCCCGGCCTTGGTGGTGGCGTAATTGGTCTGCCCCCGGTTGCCGGCGATACCGGCCATCGACGACAGCCCGATGATCCGGCCGCCCTCGCCGATGCTGCCGTTGTCCACCAGGCCTTCGGTAAGGCTCAGTGGGGCAAGGAGATTGACGGCCAGCACCGCGTCCCACCGGGAGTCGTCCATATTGGCCAGCAGCTTGTCGCGGGTGATGCCGGCATTGTTGACCAGGATGTCGGCCCGGCCGCCGTGATGGGTCTGCAGGTGGTCGGTGATCCGGTTCACAGCATCGGCAGCTGTGACGTCGAGGGTCAGGGCGGTTGCGCCCACGCGGGCCGCGGTCTGCATCAGCGCCTCGGCGGCCTGCTCCACGTCGATCGCCACCACCGCGGCGCCATCACGGGCGAACACCTCGGCGATGGTGGCTCCGATGCCACGTGCCGCCCCGGTCACGATCCCCACCTTTCCGGCCAGCGGCTTGTCCCAGTCGGCCGGGCGGGCGGCGTCCGCGGCGCCGACACCGAACACCTGGCCGTCGACGTAGGCCGACTTGGCCGACAGGATGAACCGCAGCGTCGACTCGCACCCGGTGGCCGCCGGTCTGGCTGCCGGGGACACATAGACCAGTGCGGCGGTGGCGCCGCGGCGAAGTTCCTTGCCGAGCGAGCGGGTGAAGCCCTCCAGTGACCGCTGACAGATCTGTTCGTGCGCGTCGGTCACCTCGCTCGGCGTGCTGCCCAGCACGACGAGTCGCGCGCATGGCCCGATATTGCGCAGCAGCGGGGTGAAGAACTCGTACAGCCCGTCGAGTTGACGGGGTTCGGTGATGCCGGTGGCGTCGAACACCAGTCCGCCGAAGGTGTCCGCCCAGCGCCCGCCGAGGTTGTTGCCGACGACGTCGTAGTCGCCGGTCAGCGCCGCGCGGACCGGTTCGGCCAGCCGGCCCGCTCCGCCGATGAGCAGGGAGCCCGACAGCGGCCGATCGCCTGCGCGGTAGCGGCGCAGCGGCTCTGGCGCGGGAAGGCCGAACTGCCTGGAAAGAAACGATCCCGGTGCGGAGCTGATCATCTGGGACAACAGATCAGAAGCCATGAAACCTAACTTACTTCAGAGTAATAACGGTGCGTACCATAGGCACCGGGTACCCATCTCGAACCCGGATTAGCGGAGGTTGATGTGGTGGCGGAACGACGCAGGGTGGCGGTACTCGGCGGAAATCGGATCCCGTTCGCGCGCTCCGATGGCGCCTACGCGCTGGCGTCGAATCGGGACATGTTCACCGCCGCGCTGAGCGGACTGGTGGAACGCTTCGCTCTGCAGGACCAGCGCCTCGGTGCGGTGATCGGCGGTGCGGTGCTCAAGCACAGCCGTGACTTCAATCTGATGCGCGAGTGTGTGCTCGGCAGCCCGCTGTCGCCCGATACGCCCGCCTTCGACATCCAGCAGGCCTGCGGGACCGGTCTGCAGGCGGCCATCGCCGCGGCCGACGGTATCGCGGCCGGCCGTTACGAGGTGGCGGCGGCCGGCGGGGTGGACACCACCTCGGACGCTCCGATCGGGCTCTCCGACGACCTGCGTCGCACGCTGCTCTCGCTGCGCCGATCGCGGTCCACACTCGACCGCCTGAAGTTGGTCGGCCGGTTGCCCGCCGCACTGGGGGTGGAGATTCCCGCCAACTCCGAGCCGCGCACCGGCCTGTCGATGGGCGAACACGCCGCGATCACCGCCAAACAGATGGGCGTCAAGCGCGTCGACCAGGACCAGTTAGCGGCAGCGAGTCACCGCAACATGGCGGCCGCCTATGACCGCGGCTTCTTCGATGACCTCATCACGCCGTTCCTCGGGATCTACCGGGATGACAACCTGCGCCCCGATACCGGCGCCGAGAAACTCGCGACGCTGCGGCCGGTGTTCGGTGTCAGGGGCGGTGACGCGACCATGACCGCCGGAAACTCGACCCCCCTCACCGACGGCGCCTCGGCGGTTCTGCTGGCCAGCGAACAGTGGGCCCACGATCACCGGATCGTGCCGCTGGCCTACTTCGTCGATGCCGAGACCGCCGCGGTGGATTACGTCAATGGCGACGACGGTCTGCTGATGGCGCCCACCTACGCGGTGCCCCGGCTGCTGTCGCGCAACGGCTTACGTCTTGACGACTTCGACTTCTACGAGATCCACGAGGCGTTCGCGTCGGTGGTGCTCGCCACGCTGCAGGCCTGGGAGTCCGGGGAGTACTGCAAGGAGCGGCTCGGTCTGGACGGTGCGCTGGGTCCCATCGACCGCACCCGACTCAACGTCAACGGTTCGTCGCTGGCCGCCGGGCATCCATTCGCGGCGACCGGGGGGCGGATCGTGGCGCAACTGGCCAAACAACTTGCCGAGAAGAAGGCGCAGACCGCCGCGCCGGTGCGCGGGCTGATCTCGATCTGCGCCGCCGGCGGTCAGGGCGTGACCGCCATCCTCGAGGCCTGATGTGGTCAGGGTCGCCAAGGTTTGAACGTCGCAGCCCCCGGGTAGACCGTTGACCGGATCGCTCCGCGTCGCCGTCTGACCCCCGACTCGGCGGTGGCGCGGGGCGTCCTCCGGTGAGGGGCTTGCCCCCTACACCCGGGCGGCCAGTCCCGCTCGGGCGCACTGGCTAGGGGGTGGCGGCGAGCAGGCCGGACTTGACCAGGGCGGTGTCAACGTAGCGCTGGACCGGTTTGGCCTCGAAGAACCCGGTGTGTCCGCCGGGATACCAGCCCACATCGGGGCGTCCCCAGTGCTCCCATAACTGCATGACCTGCTGGCGCGGATGCACGATGCGGTCCGCCACCCCGGCGTAGATGAACCGGCCCTGCGCGGGCACCTTGGGTTCCAGCGACAGCGGCGAGATCATCCTGCCGATCGGCCCGGCCAGTTCGATGGTCGTTCGCCGCGGATCGGCCCTGTGCAGTCCGGAGTGCCGACCGAGCAGTTCCACCAGATTCGACGGCGGCACGCCCAGGATCGCGCACGTCAGGTCGTCGTCGAGGCTGGCGACCAGGGCGGCGACATACCCGCCCAGCGAGATGCTGTTGAGGCCGATCGGTGCGCCCGGCTGCTGGGCCCGGATCCAGGCGATCAACCGGCGAACGTCCCACACCGCCTGTGCGGTGCCGTGCACATCGTCCATCACGTCCTCGCCCGGGAACACCGCGCCCTTGGGCAGGCCCTTGGCTCGTGGGCCGTGCATGGGCAGCACCGGCAGGGCGACGTTGAGGCCGAGATCGTGGTGCAGATGCCAGGCCCGGAACAGGGTGAGATCCAATCCGGCACGGCCCATCTCGGTTCCGTGAACGCAGACCAGCCAGGGGCGCGGGTCCGGGTGGCGCAGCACCATCGCGTACTCCCGTGCGCTGCCCGGGTAGCTGTTCCATCGTTGCGCACCGGGCTCGCCGGGATGGGGCGCGTAGCCGCTCTCGAAAGAGATCCGCTCGTGGCTGCGATCGCCCTTGGCGTAGGACCGCACCGCGACGTCAGTGGGCGGGGGCGGTGCGGGAAAGAACTCCTGCGGCTTGTCCAGCCAGCCCCGCTCGCCGTAGAAGTCGATCGCCTCGCGGACCTCGTGGTTGATCCGTTCGTAGACCGCCGGATCACTGAGTGGACGGCGCCAGAGCAGACCGACGAGCACGATCTCATCGCGAAGGGCATGGGTCGCCAGCGACAGGGTGGGACGGGCCAGGGGGAGATCACCCCGCCCGCCGCCGAGGTAGGCACCCCATGACCGGGCGTAGTAGCTGCCGGCCTTGGTGAAGGGCCCGACGATCTTGGTCAAAGCGCCGTTGGTCAGTGCGCCGCGACCTGTGGGCTGACCGGGACCGCCGGTGGTGCTGGGAGCAACCGTCACCAGGCCACCGTAGCAAACCACCCGGGGCGCCGAAAGGACTCAAGACTCCGCTGCCAGCAAACAGAACCGCCCCGAAGCCGAAGCCTCGGGGCGGTTCTGTGTCGCCTCAGCTCAGAAAGCGGCCTCGTCGAGTTCCATGACCTCGTTGTCCAGCGCTTCGATGACCTGGCGGGTGCCACTGAGCAGCGGCAGGAAGTTCTTCGCGAAGAAGGACGCCGCGGCGATCTTGCCCTCGTAGAAGTGAGCGTCGGCACCGGCCACGCCACCGTCGAGCGCCGCCACCGCGACACTGGCCTGGCGGAGCAGCAACCAACCCATCACCAGGTCGCCGACGCTCATCAGGAATCGCACCGAGCCCAGGCCGACCTTGTAGATGCTGGCGGTGTCCTCCTGAGCGGCCATCAGGTAGCCGGTCAGCGTCGCTGCCATGCCCTGGACATCCTCCAGCGCCTTGGCCAGCAGCGCCCGCTCGGTCTTGAGCCGGCCGTTACCGGACTCATTGCGGACGAACTCCTCGATCTGGCCGGAGACGTGTGCCAGTGCCACACCCTTGTCCCGGATGATCTTGCGGAAGAAAAAGTCCTGCGCCTGGATGGCGGTGGTGCCCTCGTACAGCGAGTCGATCTTCGCGTCGCGGATGTACTGCTCGACCGGGTAGTCCTGCAGGAAGCCGGACCCGCCGAAGGTCTGCAGGCTCTCGGTGAGCTTGGCGTACGCCTGCTCCGAGCCGACGCCTTTGACGATCGGCAGCAGCAGGTCGTTGACCTTCACCGCCAACTCGGGGTCAGCGTCGTGTAGCGCCTTGGCGACCGCGGCGTCCTGGTAGGTCGCGGTGAACAGATACAGCGCCCGCATCCCCTCGGCGTAGGCCTTCTGGGTCATCAGGCTGCGCCGCACGTCCGGGTGATGGGTGATGGTCACCCGCGGTGCGGTCTTGTCGGTCATCTGGGTCAGGTCCGCGCCCTGGACACGCTCCTTGGCGTATTCCAGCGCGTTGAGGTAGCCGGTCGACAGTGTGGCAATGGCCTTGGTGCCCACCATCATCCGGGCCTGCTCGATGACGTCGAACATCTGCGCGATGCCCGCGTGCACTTCGCCGACCAGCCAGCCCTTGGCGGGCACCCCGTGCTGACCGAAGGTCAGCTCACAGGTGGCCGAGACCTTGAGGCCCATCTTGTGTTCGACGTTGGTGACGAAAGCGCCGTTGCGCTCGCCGGGCTCGCCGGTCTCGCCGTCGAAGAGGAACTTCGGCACCATGAACAGCGACAGGCCCTTGGTGCCCGGGCCGGCGCCCTCGGGCCGGGCGAGAACCAGATGCATGATGTTCTCGAACAGGTCGTCGGAGTCGGCGGAGGTGATGAACCGCTTGACGCCGTCGATGTGCCAGGAGCCGTCCTCCTGTTTGACCGCCTTGGTGCGCCCGGCGCCCACATCGGAGCCGGCATCCGGCTCGGTGAGCACCATGGTGGAGCCCCAGCCTCGCTCAGCCGCGAGCGTCGCCCACTTCTTCTGCTCCTCGGTGCCGAGGTGATGCAGAATCTGGGCGAAGCCGGCGCCACCGCCGTACATCCACACGGCGGGGTTGGCGCCGAGCACGTGTTCGTGCAGCGCCCACAGCAGCGCCTTGGGCACCGGTACGCCACCGAGCTCCTCGATGACGCCGACCTTGTCCCAGCCGCCGTCGATGAACGCGCGCACGGAGTCCTTGAAGGCCTCCGGCAGCGTCACCGTGTGGGTGGCGGGGTCGAACACCGGCGGGTTGCGGTCGCCCTCGACGAACGAGGCCGCCAGGGGGCCCTCGGCCAGCCGCGCCATCTCGCTGAGCATCTCCTCGGCGGTCTCGCGGTCCAAGTCGCTGAAATCGCCCTCACCGAGGGCTTTGTCCACGCCGAACACCTCGAACAGGGTAAACACCTGGTCGCGAACGTTGCTCTTGTAGTGGCCCACTATTCCTCCTCGATGAGAACGCCACTTCGTGGTTGGGTACTCGCTACAAGTTACCCACCAGTAACGTCTCAAATTGTACCCGTCGGTAACTTCAACGCAAAACAAATGTGACGAATTTCGCGCCGGGCGCAGGCCCCGCTTCGAATGTGAGGATGAGGGCGATGAATTCGGCGAATCTGGAACCATCGGCCCTTCGGGAGGCCTTCAGCCATTTCCCGTCCGGTGTGGTTGCGATCGCGGCGGAGGTCGACGGTGCGCGCCTGGGCATGGCGGCCAGCACCTTCGTCCCGGTGTCCCTGGACCCCCCGCTGGTGTCGTTCTGCGTGCAGAACACCTCGGCGACCTGGCCCCGGCTGGCCGCGCTGCCGGTGCTGGGTATCAGTGTTCTCGGTGAGGGGCACGACGAGGCGGTGCGAACCCTCGCGGCCAAGACCGGAGACCGCTTCGCCGGACTGCGGACGACGTCGTCAGACCGCGGGGCGGTATTCGTGCACAGCACCTGCATGTGGCTTGAAAGCGAGATCGAGCAGCAGATCGCTGCCGGTGACCACACCATCGTGATCCTGCGCATCCGCGACATCACTGTGCACGGCGAGATCACGCCGATGGTCTTCCACCGCAGCCGGTTTCGCCGGCTCAGCGGTTAACGCCGCGCCGGAAAGCCGACTGTGCGGTTTTCCACACCGCCGCGGCGTGTCCCGAAGAAAACCGCACAGTCGCGAAGAACTACTTCCGCCGGAACAACTTATCGCCGAGCCAGACAACCGGGTCGTACTTGCGGTCGGCGACGCGTTCCTTCATCGGGATCAGCGCGTTGTCGGTGATCTTGATGTGCTCGGGGCAGACCTCGGTGCAGCACTTGGTGATGTTGCAGTAGCCCAGGCCGTGTTCCTCCTGGGCCATGTCCTTGCGGTCCAGGGTGTCCAGCGGATGCATGTCGAGCTCGGCGATCCGCATCAGGTAGCGCGGGCCGGCGAATTCCTTCTTGTTCTCCTCGTGGTCGCGAACCACGTGGCAGACGTTCTGGCACAGGAAGCACTCGATGCACTTGCGGAACTCCTGCGAGCGCTCCACATCCATCTGCGCCATCCGGTACTCGCCCGGTTGCAGTTCCTTGGGCGGTGCGAAGGCCGGGATCTCCCGGGCCTTCTCGTAGTTGAACGACACGTCGGTGACCAGATCGCGGATCACCGGGAATGCCCGCAGCGGCGTGATGGTGACGGTCTCGGCCTCGTCGAAGGTCGACATCCGCGTCATGCACATCAGCCGCGGGCGGCCGTTGACCTCGGCCGAACATGATCCGCACTTGCCGGCCTTGCAGTTCCACCGCACCGCGAGGTCGGGGGCCTGCTCGGCCTGCAACCGGTGAATGACGTCGAGGACGACCTCGCCCTCGTTGACGGGAACGTCGAAGTCGCGCAGTTCGCCGCCGTCGTCATCGCCGCGCCACACCCGCAGTTTTGCCAGGTAACTCATTCTGCTCTCCGTCCCGGATGTGCCGCGAGTTCCTCGTCGCTGAAGTATTTCCCGAGTTCTTCGATCTCGAACAGCTCCAGTAGATCCTCCCGCATCGGCGCCTGCTCCTCGCGGGTGGCGGTGACCGTCGGCATGACCGGGTCATCGGCCTCGGTGCGACACACCACCAGCGCGCGGCGCCAATCCGGGGTCATCGACGGGTAGTCGTCGCGGGTGTGGCCGCCGCGGCTCTCGGTGCGCGTCAGGCCGGAACGGGCCACGCACTCGCTGACCAGCAGCATGTTGCGCATATCCATGGCCAGGTGCCAGCCCGGGTTGAACGCGCGCTTGCCGTCGGACTCGATGTTGCGGAGGCGGACCTTGAACTCCTCGATCTTGTCCAGGGCCTGCTGCATCTCCGCACCGGTGCGGATGATGCCGACCAGGTCGTTCATCGTCTGCTGCAGTTCGGCGTGCAGGGTGTAGGGATTCTCCGGCTTCGCCTTGCCCTGCGGGCCCTCGAACGGGGCCAGTGCGATCGCCGCAGCCTCCTCGACCGCCGCCTCCGACACCGTGGGCCGGCTGGAGAGCCCCCGCACGTAGTCGGCGGCGCCGAGTCCGGCGCGACGGCCGAACACCAGCAGGTCCGAGAGCGAGTTTCCGCCGAGGCGGTTGGAGCCGTGCATTCCGCCGGAGCACTCGCCGGCGGCGAAGAGACCTTCGGTGGCCGCGGCCCCGGTGTCCGGGTCGACCTCGATCCCGCCCATCACGTAGTGACAGGTCGGACCGACCTCCATCTCGTCCTTGGTGATGTCGACCTCGGCCAGTTCCAGGAACTGGTGGTACATCGAGGGCAGCCGGCGCTTGATCTCCTCCGGCGTCATCCGCGAGGCGATGTCGAGGTAGACGCCACCGTGTGGGCTGCCGCGTCCGGCCTTCACCTCGGTGTTGATCGCGCGAGCCACCTCGTCGCGAGGCAGCAGATCGGGGGTGCGGCGCGCCTTGCCGTCGGCTGATCCCGTTTGTTCAGCGAGCCACTGATCGGCCTCGGCCTCGGTCTCGGCGTACTGGCCCTTGAACACCGCGGGGATGTAGTTGAACATGAACCGCTTGCCTTCGGAGTTCTTCAGAACTCCGCCGTCGCCGCGCACACCCTCGGTCACCAGGATGCCCTTGACCGACAGCGGCCAGACCATGCCGGTGGGGTGGAACTGGATGAACTCCATGTTGATCAGCGACGAGCCGGCCCGCATGGCCAGCGCGTGTCCGTCGCCGGTGTACTCCCAGGAGTTCGACGACACCTTGAACGACTTGCCGATACCGCCGGTCGCGAGCACCACCGCGGGCGTCTCGAACAGGATGAACTTCCCGGTTTCGCGCCAGTAGCCGAACGCGCCGGAGATGCGGTCGCCGTCCTTGATCAGATCGGTGATCGCACACTCGTGGAAGATCTTGATCCGCGCCTCGTAGTCGCCGAGCTCGGCCTTGTCCTCCTGCTGCAGCGAGACGATCTTCTGCTGCAGGGTGCGGATGATCTCCAGGCCGGTGCGGTCGCCGACGTGGGCCAGCCGCGGATAGGTATGTCCGCCGAAGTTGCGCTGGCTGATGCGGCCGTCCTTGGTGCGGTCGAACAGCGCGCCGTAGGTCTCCAGTTCCCAGACCCGCTCCGGTGCCTCCTGGGCGTGCAGTTCAGCCATCCGCCAGTTGTTGAGGAACTTGCCCCCGCGCATGGTGTCGGCGAAGTGCACCTGCCAGTTGTCCTTGGGATTGGCATTGCCCATCGCCGCCGCGCAGCCGCCTTCGGCCATCACGGTGTGTGCCTTGCCGAACAGCGACTTGGAGACCACCGCGACCCGCAGGCCGCGCTGACGGGCCTCGATGACTGCACGCAGACCGGAGCCACCGGCGCCGATCACGACAACGTCGAATGAATGCCGCTCCACCTCAACCATGTGTTGTCCTCACTAGAACTGTCGGTCCGAAGCGCCTGTCAGCCAATGAATCTCAGGTCGGAGATCGCGCCACTGGCGACGAGCATGACGTAGAAGTCGGTGAACATGAGCGATCCGATGGTGATCCAGGCGAACCGCTTGTGGTGAACGTTGAGCCTGCTGATCTGCGTCCACGACCAGTACCGCACCGGATGCTTGGAGAAGTGCTTGAGCCGCCCGCCCATCACGTGCCTGCAGGAGTGGCAGGACAGCGTGTAGAGCCACAGCAGGACGACGTTGGCGACCAGGATGATGTTGCCCAGTCCGAATCCGAAACCGGACGGGGAGTGGAAGGCCTGGATTGCGTCCCAGGTGTTGATCACCGAGATGATCGCCGCGATGTAGAAGAAGTACCGGTGCAGGTTCTGCAGGATCAGCGGGAAGCGGGTCTCGCCCGTGTAGGTGGCGTGTGGTTCGGCCACCGCGCAGGCGGTCGGGGCCTGCCAGACCGAACGGTAGTAGGCGCCGCGGTAGTAGTAGCAGGTCAGCCGAAACAGCAGGAGAAACGGCAAGGACAGCGCCGCGTACGGCAGCCACCACACGTCCGGCAGGATCTGCGGCCAGAACTCGCTGGCCTCGCCGCATCCCTTGCTGACGCACGGCGAGTAGAACGGGGTGAGGTAGTGGTACTTCTCGACGAAGAAGTGGTCCTGCTGGAATGCCCGGACGGTCGCGTAGATCACGAAGGCCGCGAAGCCGAGATCGTTGAGGATCGGGGACTTGAGCCAGTTGTCGGTGCGCAGGGTCTTCTGCGGAATCTGGGCCCGTCCGGGCGAGAAGACACCGGTTCCACGCCGATCGGCTGTGGGTGCGCTCATGATGCAGTGGTCCCCTTCACGTCAACTGTCCGAAGGGTACCCAGGCCACAGCGCGAAATGCCAAGCGGTCAGCGCCGGAAGTGCCCCCCGACTCCCTCATCGTCGATGTCGCGCCACATCTCTGCGTCATAGGGGGTGTCGGGCACCTGGACCTTCTCCCCGCCGGTGACCACGGTGTGCGAGGTGATCTCGAGTTCACCGGCGTCCATCTCGAGAAGTTCCAGGTCATCGAGGATTCTCTGGGTGTCGATGACGGCGCGGCGCATGGCCGGCGCGTCGCCGTAGCGGTGCTGTAACGACGTCACGCACCGCCGCAGGTTGCCCACGATTTGATGCAGTTCGGCGAGTTCGGCGGCTCGGGACATCGGTTCTCCTCGAGGTCAAAGGTGGCGCGAATCACAACGCTGCCTCGATGCTAGCCAGAACCGCCGTCCGATGCCCGTGTGTCCACTGAACGGGTTACCGGGTTTACCCCGTATCCGGGGGGCGGGCCTCAAAGAGGTGTCCCTCGCCGGTCACGCTGATTCGCACCGGGTCGCCGGGTTTCAGTAGCGGCGTGCCCCCGGCCACCCGGACCTGGATTCGGGTGCCGTCGGCAAGTTCCACCCGTAGCAGTGAGTCATGGCCGAAGTAGGCGGTGTCGCGGACCACGCCGTTGCGGGTTGCGACTCCGCCCGAGCGGTCGCTGGGGGACAGCACCAGTTGCTCGGGGCGCAGCACCACCACGGCACCGCCGGTCATCGAAGAACCCATCGCAGATCTGTCGACGCGGTTGTCCACCGCGATCTCCCCGAGTGCGCACGAGATCCCATCGGCGTCGGTTGTGGCGGGGAGTTCGACGGCATCACCGACGAACCGCGCCACGCCGAGGTCGATGGGCGCCTCGTAGATCTCCCGCGGCGTCCCGGTCTGGACGATGCGGCCGTGGCGCATGACGGCCACCAGGTCCGCGGTGGACAGGGCCTCGTCCTGGTCGTGGGTGACCAGCACCGCCGTGGTGCCGTGCTCGCGCAACACCGCACGCACCTGGGCGCGAAGTTGCGTGCGCATCCCCGCATCCAGCGCGCTGAACGGTTCATCGAACAGGATGATGTCGGGCCGCGGTGC
>JBFYOQ010000037.1:0-15605 GCA_041303735.1 Mycobacterium sp. | reverse complement strand
ACCACCAGAAAACATCTGGCAAAAAAGCCACACCCCAACACGGGGGGCCAGAGTGCAGCAAAAAACAAACAACAAACAAAAACCACCAAACACACTATTGAGTTCTCAAACAACACACCCGCAAGATTTCCGCAAGCAGGGCAACCCGCCCAGCGTACGTCATCCGATGGCTTGTTATCAACTTGGGCTACCGGTCCGAAACCTCAGCTCCGGCGCACTTGGTTGTAACGCTCAGTGTACCCGTTCTATTTCCGCCCCGAGACTGGCCAGGTTCTCCACGAACAACGGGTAGCCGCGGTCGATGTGGAAGACGTCGTGCACCTCGGTCTCGCCATCGGCGACCAGGCCGGCCAGCACCAGTCCGGCGCCGGCGCGGATGTCCGACGACCACACCGGAGCGCTGGACAGCTGCGGAATCCCGCGCACCACCGCGTGGTGGCCGTCGGTCCGGGCGTCCGCGCCCAGCCGGATCATCTCCTCGACGAACCGGAACCTCGCCTCGAAGACGTTCTCGGTGATCATCGAGGTGCCGTCGGCGATCGCGGCCATCGCGATGGCCATCGGTTGCAGATCGGTGGGAAAACCGGGGAACGGCAGCGTCGCCACGTTCACAGCCTTGGGCCGTTCGTACTGGACCACCCGGAAGCCGTTGTCGCTCTGGGTGACGGTGGCGCCGACGTCGTGCAGTTTGTGCAGCACCAGTTGCAGGTGCGCCGGGTCGACCCCGGTGACGGAGATGTCGCCGCGGGTCATCGCCGCCGCGATCCCCCACGTCGCCGCGACGATCCGGTCGCCGATCACCCGGTGCTCGGTCGGGTGCAGCTTCGGCACGCCGGTGATCGTCAGGGTCGAGGTGCCCGCGCCGTCGACCACCGCACCCATCTGATTGAGCATCTCGCACAGGTCCACCACATCGGGCTCGCGCGCGGCGTTGTGGATCGTGGTGACACCCTCGGCCAGGACAGCGGCCATCAGGATGTTCTCGGTGGCGCCCACGGACGGGAACTCGAGCTGGATCTCGGCACCGCGCAGATGATCGGCGGAGGCCACCACGCACCCGTGCTCGATGGCGCACCGGGCACCGAGCATCCGCAGCCCCGACTGATGCATGTCCAGCGGGCGGGAGCCGATCGCGTCACCGCCGGGCAGCGCGACCCGGGCCCGCTTGCAGCGCCCCACCAGCGGGCCGAGCACACACACCGACGCCCTGAACTGGCGGACCGCGGCGAAGTCCGCCTCGTACTTCGGCTCGTCGGGCGAGGTGATCCGGACCGTCGAACCATCGAGTTCGACGTTGGCGCCCAAGCCCCGCAGCACCTCGGCCATCAGTGGCACGTCGAGAATGTCGGGACAGTTGGTGATCGTGGTGGTGCCCTCGGCGAGCAGGCTGGCCGCCATCAGCTTCAGGACGCTGTTCTTGGCACCAGTGACGGTGACTTCGCCAGATAACCGATTGCCACCGGTCACCACGAAGCGCTCGCCCACGCGGGTTAGTTTAGTGGAGGAATCACCGCGTACCGTGCTACTCATGGCTGTCCACCTGACCCGCATCTATACCCGGACCGGCGATGACGGCACGTCGGGACTCAGTGATTTCTCGCGAGTGTCCAAAAGCGACCCGCGGCTGATCGCCTACGCCGACTGCGACGAGGCGAACGCCGCCCTCGGGGTGGCGGTGGCGCTGGGCGCACCGGACGAGGATCTGCGCGCGGTTCTCACCCAGATTCAGAACGACCTGTTCGACGCCGGCGCGGACCTGTCCACCCCGGTGGTCGACAGCCCCGAGTACCCGCCGCTGCGGATCACCGAGGCCTACATCGATCGCCTTGAAGCGTGGTGTGATCACTACAACGAGAACCTGCCGGCACTGAACTCCTTCATCCTGCCCGGCGGAACCGCGCTGTCGGCCCTGCTGCAGGTGGCACGCACCGTCACCCGCCGCGCCGAGCGCTCGTCGTGGATCGCGGTCAAGGCCTACCCCGACAGCGTCAGCCAGCTGCCGGCCCGCTACCTCAACCGGCTCTCGGATCTGCTGTTCATCCTGTGCCGAGTGGCCAACCCGGGCGGCGATGTGTTGTGGCAGCCGGGCGGTGCGGATGCCGACAGCCCGCAGAAGAAGAGTCCGGAGAAGTAGGCGTCCCTAGCCGGTTCGGCGGCGGGCCCGCGGCGAGGGACGCGATTCGACCCAGGACAGGAACGCCGTCAGCGCGCCACGGTCAAGGGCCAGTTCGTAACTCCGCCGGACCTCACCGCTGAGATCGTTGATCTCAAGGACCACGGTCTCATCGGTCATGATGTCGAATTCGTCGCCGCGGGGGGCGCGACGGCTGACGATCTCCAGGCCGCGCCGGTTCAATCGCCGGTCGGGCCACCACCGCAGGCTCGACAACCGGTAGAAACTCGCCTCCTCGTCGCGGTAGCGCATCACGCCGTGACGCCAGCCGTGACCGCCGACTGCGGGAGTGTCGCGCAGGATTGCCGCGGTGCCGCCTTGGCGCATCTTCCACAACCGGTAACCGAGCACCAGCACGGCCACCAGCAGAACAATGAGCAGCGCGTCCATGAACAAGATCGACGCGCTCACCGCCTGCGCCTAGTCGAGTTGCCCCAGCGCGCGGAGGCGCGCTCTGCCGCGGGCCGCGGTCTGTGGATCGTCGGAGGCGGCGGCCGTCTTGGCCGCGTCCGCGTCAATCTCCGAGGCGAACTCGGCCGACTCGGCCAGCACTGTGATGCCGGCCTCGGTCACGGACAGATAGCCGCCGTCGACGGCGATCCGCAGATCGTCCTCACCCTCACGTTCGACCCGCACCATCGCGTCGCCGACCAGTTGCGCGACCACCGGGATGTGGTTGGGCAGGATGCCGATCTCACCAGATGTGGTGCGGGTGAACAAAAACGTCGCCTTGCCCGACCAGATCTTGCGTTCGACGGAGACGATCGCGACGTCCAGTTCGGCCATCTCTAGCCCACCTCTCGAGCGCTCATCACAGCTCGATGTTCTTCGCGCAAGCGGCTCATCACAGCCTGACGTTCTTCGCGCAAGCGGCTCATCACAGCTTCGCGCCCATGCTCTCGGCCTTCTTCGCCAGGTCGTCGAGACCGCCGATCAGGAAGAACGCCTGCTCGGGCAGGTGGTCGAAGTCGCCCTTGGCCAGCTTGTCGAACGCTTCAACGGTCTCCTTGAGCGGCACGTTCGATCCCGGCTGGCCGGTGAACTGCTCGGCGGCCATCATGTTCTGGCTCAGGAAGCGCTCGATGCGGCGCGCCCGGTAGACCAGCTGCTTGTCCTCTTCGGAGAGTTCGTCGATGCCGAGGATGGCGATGATGTCCTGAAGATCCTTGTAGCGCTGCAGGATCCGGATGACTTCCTGGGCGACCCGGTAGTGCTCGTCGCCGACCACGGCCGGCTGCAGAATCGTCGAGCTCGACGCCAGCGGATCCACCGCCGGGAAGATGCCCTTGGAGAACACCGCACGGGAGAGCTCCGTGGTGGCATCGAGGTGGGCGAAGGTGGTCGCCGGTGCCGGGTCGGTGTAATCGTCGGCGGGCACATACACGGCCTGCATCGAGGTGATGGACCGGCCGCGGGTCGAGGTGATGCGCTCCTGCAGCTCACCCATTTCGTCGGCCAGCGTGGGCTGGTAACCCACCGCCGAGGGCATCCGGCCCAGCAGCGTGGAGACCTCCGAGCCGGCCTGGGTGAACCGGAAGATGTTGTCGATGAACAGCAGCACGTCCTGGTTCATCTCATCGCGGAAGTATTCCGCCATGGTCAGCGCGGAGAGCGCCACCCGCATACGGGTGCCGGGCGGCTCGTCCATCTGACCGAACACCAGCGCGGTGTCCTTGAGCACGTTGGCGTCGGCGAGCTCGACCCAGAGGTCGTTGCCCTCGCGGGTACGCTCCCCCACGCCGGCGAACACCGAGGTGCCGCCGAAGTTGCGGGCGATGCGGTTGATCATCTCCTGGATGAGCACCGTCTTGCCCACGCCGGCGCCGCCGAACAGCGCGATCTTGCCGCCTCGCACGTACGGGGTGAGCAGGTCGACGACCTTCAGGCCGGTCTCGAGCATCTCGGTGCGCGGCTCGAGTTCGTCGAATGGCGGCGGCCGCCGGTGGATCGACCACTTCTCGAAATCCTTGCCGTAGCCGGGCTCGTCGAGGCACACGCCGAGTGCGTTGAACACGTGTCCCTTGACGCCGTCGCCGACAGGCACGGAGATCGAGGCACCGGTGTCGGTCACCTCGACGCCGCGCACCAGGCCGTCGGTGGGCTGCATGGAGACGCAGCGCACGAGGTTGTCGCCGAGGTGGGTGGCCACCTCCAGCGTCAGCGTCTTGGCCAGCGCGCCGTAGGAGATCTCGGCGTGCAGCGCGTTGAACAACTCCGGCACGTGGCCGCGCGGGAACTCCACGTCGACGACGGGGCCGGTGATGCGCACCACGCGCCCGGCGGTACCAGTCTTGGTATCAGCGGTGACAGTCATATCTCTCTTCGCTTCCTTGGTGGGTCTGCAGTGCCGTTGCTCTATTGGGCGGCGTCGGCGAGCGCGTTCGCGCCGCCGACGATTTCGCTGATTTCCTGGGTTATCTGCGCCTGACGCTCGCGGTTGGCCATCAGGGTGAGGATCTTGATCAGATCGTCGGCGTTGTCCGAGGCCGCCTTCATCGCCCGCCGACGGGAGGCCGACTCCGATGCCGACGCTTCGAGCAGCGCGGAGAAGATCCGGGTCGCCACATACCGCGGCAGCAGCGACTCGAACAGAGTGGTGGCATCCGGCTCGAAGGAGAACAGGGTGTGTGGCCCGGCGTCCCCCTCGACGTATTCCACCACCATCGGAGCGATACGCCGGGCCTCGGCGAACTGCGACAGCATCGAGCGGAACTCGGTGAAGACAATGTGCAACTCGTCGACACCGACGATTCCGTCCGCACCGGGGCCCTCGTCCTCGTCGTCTTCGCCGGCGAGGAACGCCGCCACCAGCGCGTCGGCGATCTCCTGGGACTGCTCGTAGGTCGGCCTGTCCGAGAAGCCGATCCATGACTCGGTAATGGCCCAGTTGCGGAAGCTGAAATAGCCCAGCGCTTTGCGGCCGACCACATACAGGACCGGTTCTTTGCCCTCTTCACGCAGCAGCGAGATGAGTTCCTCAGCTCGGCGCAGCACGTTGGCGTTGTAGGCGCCGCACAGACCGCGGTCCGAGGACACCACCAGTACGGCGGCCCGCTTCGGGTTCTGCCGCGCCACCAGCAGCGGATGGTCCAGCGCCGACTCGGCGGCCAGATCGGTCAGCATGGTGGTGATCTCGGCCGAATAGGGCCGAGCCGCCTCCACCCGCGCCTGCGCCTTGGCGATCCGTGAGGTGGCGATCAGCTCCTGGGCCTTGGTGATCTTCTTGATCGACCCGGCCGAGCGGATGCGCCCCCGCAGTTCGCGCAGTGTTGCTGCCATGGGCTTCTACTACTTCTTCTTCGGGGCGGGCTTGCGAACCTGGACCGCCTCCTTCTCAACGTCGGCCTCATCCATGGCCGCGACGCGGGCGTCGGGAACCACCGAACTACCGTCGGAGGTGGCGAACCCCTTCTTGAAGTCGGCGATGGTGCTTGCCAACTTGGCCTCGGCATCCTCGGAGAGCTTCTGCGACTCCCGGATATCGGTGAGGATCGTCGACTTCGACGCCTTGAGGTGCTCGATGAACTCCGTCTCGAAGCGACCGACGTCAGCGACCGGCACCGAGTCCAGGTGGCCCTTGGTGCCGAGGAAGATCGCCACCACCTGATCCTCGACAGACATCGGGCTGTACTGCGCCTGCTTGAGCAACTCGACCAGCCGGGCACCGCGCTCGAGCTGCGCCTTGGAGGTCTCGTCGAGATCGGAGGCGAAAGCCGCGAAGGCCTCCAGTTCGCGATACTGCGACAGGTCCAGGCGCAGTGAGCCGGCGACCTCTTTCATGGCCTTGATCTGTGCGGCGCCGCCGACGCGGGACACCGACACACCGACGTTGATGGCCGGCCGCACGCCCTGGTTGAACAGGTCGGTCTCCAGGAAGCATTGGCCGTCGGTGATCGAGATGACGTTGGTGGGGATATAGGCCGAGATGTCGTTGGCCTTGGTCTCGATGATCGGCAGGCCGGTCATCGATCCGCCGCCGAGTTCGTCGGACAGCTTCGCGCAGCGCTCCAGCAGACGGGAGTGTAGGTAGAACACGTCACCGGGGTAGGCCTCGCGGCCCGGCGGACGGCGCAGCAGAAGCGAGATCGCGCGGTAGGCCTCGGCCTGCTTGGTGAGGTCGTCGAAGACGATCAGAACGTGCTTGCCGTCGTACATCCATTCCTGGGCGATCGCCGAACCGGTGTAGGGCGCAAGCCATTTGAAGCCGGCCGCATCGGAGGCGGGTGCGGCGACGATGGTGGTGTACTCCATCGCGCCACCCTCTTCCAGCGCGCGACGCACGCTGGCGATGGTGGTGCCCTTCTGTCCGATGGCGACGTAGACGCAGCGGACCTGCTTGTTGGGATCGCCACTCTCCCAGTTCGACCGCTGATTGAGGATGGTGTCGACGCACACGGCGGTCTTGCCGGTCTTGCGGTCACCGATGATGAGCTGACGCTGTCCGCGCCCGATCGGGGTCATCGCGTCGATGGCCTTGATGCCGGTCTGCAGCGGTTCGGTGACGCCCTTGCGCTGGACCACCGAGGGCGCCTGCAGCTCGAGCTCGCGCCGCTTGGTGGACGCGACCTCGCCGCGGCCGTCGATGGGCTGACCGAGGGGGTTGACCACCCGGCCCATGAACGCATCGCCCACCGGCACCGAGAGCACCTCGCCGGTGCGCTTGACCTGCTGGCCCTGTTCGATCTTCTCGAACTCACCGAGGATCACCGCGCCGATGCTGTGCTCGTCGAGGTTCAGCGCCACCCCGAGGACGCCACCGGGGAATTCCAGCAGTTCCTGGGTCATCACCGAGGGCAGGCCCTCGACGTGGGCGATACCGTCGCCGGCGTCGATGACGGTGCCGATCTCCTCGCGACCCGTACCCGCCTCGAAACTCGAGACGTAACTCGAGATGGCGCCTTCGATGTCGTCAGCGGAGATTGTCAACTCTGCCATGGCTTTTCGTCTTCCTCTTTATCTGTGGGTGTTCTGGGCTAACCGGCCGGGGGCGGTCGGCCTAATCGGGCAACTTCGTTTCGGCCGCAGCCAGCCGGGAGGACAGCGTTCCGTCGATCACCTCGTCGCCGACGGCGACCGCCAGACCGCCCAGCAGCCCGGGATCGACCGTGAGCTGAACGGAGACGGGGTGATGATAGATCCGGGTCAGCACATCGGTGAGTCGCCGGCGCTGAGCGTCGCTCAATTCCGCGGCGGCTCCCACTTCGGCGACTATCTCGCCGCGGTGCGCGACGGCCAACTCGGCCAGCTCGCCGACCGCATCATCGGCACGCTCACCGCGCAGCAACTCAACGGTCTGCGCCAGCAGAGCGCTCGCAGTGGCGTTGGTGCCGGTGGCTTGCCCCAGCACGCTGCGCAGCAGTGCCACCCGCTGATCACCGGACTGGGCGTAATCACCGAGCAGCGAGGCCAGTCGGGGCTGCGAATCGAGGATGCGTCCGAACCGGAACAACTGCTCGGCCACCTCCTCGGCCTGGTTCTCCCGATCAGCCCGCGTCAGCAGCGCCAACCGGGCGACGTGCTCGATGGCGGCGACAAGGTCTCCGGTCTTCGACCACCGCACCGAGACCGCGGTGTTGAGCACCTCGAGTGCGTTGGCACCGACCCGGGTGCCGAGCAGCTTCTGCAGCATCTGCTGCTTGGCCGCGGTCTCACCGGTCGCCTCTGCCAGATGGCGGGCCAGGATCGGCTCGCGCAGCAGCAGTTTGTCCACCGCGGTCAACTCGTCGGCCAGGGTGGACAGCTCATCGGTCGACAGCGATGCAGCCATCGAGGTGAACCGCTCGACGAGCGCGGTCTGCGCATCGCGGCTTGCCGAACGCATTCCCGAGGCCCCGACCTCGGGGGCGAAGGCCGCCGGCGCCATCGCCTCCAACTCGTCGAGGAAGCGGTCGACGGTGGCCGAGCGCGCCTGCGGGTCGGCCACGTGCGCGCGGACCAGATCGCCGGCGCGGCGCACCGACTCGTTGCCGAGGTCGCCGCGAAGCTGCCTGATCAGCTGCGAGCGCAGCAGCGAAACCTGCTGAACACCTTGTACTTTGATCCGTTCGGCTTCCACGCCGGCCTGAGCCGCCAGCTGCTCGGTGATGCGCACCGAATCCGACCGCGCCTCGTCGACGACGTGCCGCGCATCGGCGCGGCCCTCCTCCACCCGCTGGGCGTGGTGGGAGTCGGCGGCGGCAAGCCGCTGGGCGGACGCTGCACTCTCCGCCAACTGGGTGCGTACCGCCTCCTGCTGGTTGGCCATCAGCTTGCGCACCGGCGGCACGACGAACTTCGTGATGATCAAGACGATCACCGCGAATCCGACCAGCTGACCGATAAATGTTGACATGGCCCGCCTACCGTCCCGTCGTCACCGACGTGCTGGGCACGTCCACTCCGAGCACCCGGCTGGCCAGCGTCGCCGACAGCGTCTCCACCGAGGCCCGAAGGTCAGCGGAGATGGCGTCGCTGGACAGTTTGAGTTCCTCGTTGGCCTGCGCCACGGTGCCGGCGACCTCCTCGCCGGCCTGCGCCCGCTTGGCGTCGATGACCTCGCGGCCCTGGGCGCGTGCCTCGTCCCGGATGGCCGCCGCCTCGGAACGCCCGGTCGCCAGCTCCTTGCGGTAGTCGGCGTCGGCGGCGGCCTCCTGTTCGGTGGCCTTGCGGTTGTCCTCGGCGGTCTTGGCCGCCATCCGCTCGCGATCACCCAACACCTTCTGGATCGGCGGCACGACGAACTTGCCGATCACCCCGAGCACGATCAAGAAGATGGCCAGCACGAAGAAGAAGGTGCCGTTGGGGATGAGGAAGTTCTGGGTACCGCCGCCCTCCTCAGCCGCCAACACGGTGACGCTCACGTCCCCCATGGCCGCTTAGGAGGCGCCGGGCGTGGCGAACACGAACAGCGCCATGAACGCCAAGTTGATGAAGTACGCGGCCTCGACGAGACCGACGGTGATGAAGAACGGGGTGAACAGCCGTCCCTGCGCCTCGGGCTGGCGGGCGATGCCGGAGATCAGGGCGTTGCCGGCGATACCGTCGCCGATTCCCGCGCCGATCGCGCCGCCGCCCAGGATGAGCCCGCCGCCGATCAGGGCGCCGGCAACGATTTGTGGGTCTGCCATTCTCTATTCCTCCTTGGTTGCTGGTAGGTCTGCTACCAGGGCTGTGGGGTGGTTCGGGTTTATCGCGCGGTTGACGCGAAGGTCTCTAGTGGTGCTCCTCATCCAGTTCCATCGACTGACTGAAGTACAGGATGGTCAACAGCGAGAAGATGAACGCCTGGATCAGTCCGACGAACAGGTCGAAGGTCTTCCAGATCGCGTTGGGCGCCCACATGATGTAGGGCGGGAACAGCGCGATCAGGGCCACCATGATGCCGCCGGCGAAGATGTTGCCGAAGAGTCGCAGTGACAGCGAGATCGGCTTGGCGATCTCCTCCACCAGGTTGATCGGCGCCAGGAAGGCGACGTGGCCCTTGAGCAGCTTGACCGGGTGGCCGATGATGCCGCGGCGCCAGATGCCCGCCGCGTGGTAGCAGAGGAACACGAACAGGGCTAGCGCCAGCACGAAGTTGATGTCCGAGGCCGGCGGTTTGAGCAGTTCGTGGGTGCCGCCCTCGGCGGTGCCGTACTGCACCGGCAGCACCGCGATCCAGTTGGAGACCAGGATGAAGACGAACAATGCGACCGCGAGAGGCAGCACGAACGGGGCGATCTTCATGCCGATCGCACCCTCGATCTGGCTGCGCATCTGGGTGGTGATGGCCTCCCAGAACAACTGGACGCCGCTGGGTACCCCGGTCGAGGTGACCTTGGCGCGCAGGAAGAACGCCAGTCCCAGGGTGATCACGGCCGCCACCGCGGTGGCGTAGATGGTGTCGGTGTTGACGGTCATGCCCAACCACGTGGCCGTGGTGTGGTGGCCGACCTCGATCGCGCCCTCGGCGAGGATCCGTTCGGTCATGGTGGTCAATCCTTGAGCATGTTGTCGGTGGCTGAGGCCGGATTGGAATAAGAAGATGCATCGGGTTCACCGGGTTCACCGGGTTCACCGGGTTCACCGGGTTCACCGGTGCGGATCTTCTTCAACACCGGGAGCGCTGTGCCCAGCACGAGCACGATCTGAAACACCGCCAGGCCGAATACGACGCCGAGGCCCAGCGGCCGGAAGGCGAACGCGATCGCCAGCCCGACGGTGGTGATGACCAGCAGTCGGGTGGCGGAGTTGACCGCCATCTTGCGTTTGATCGGGTTCGCCTCAGCGGTGATCGAGGCCACCGAGCGCTGCACCAGCACGGCGTTGAGGAATCCGAGCAGCAATCCGATGCCGAAGAAGACACCGAAAAGCGCGTGGCCGACCCAGGCGGACAGCCCGATCGCGGCGACGGTGAGGACGGCGCAGACACCCAGCAGAAGGGCCGGGCGGAACGCGACGGAAGGGAACACCAACGGCGCATCCGGCGCTGGCGTCGTCACACGTTCACCCACAATCGCATTGGCTTAAACGGGCCCCAAATCGGATCGTCTCCAGGGACTCGCCAGCACGGTACCACAAGGTGAACCGGCCAAAATCGGCCTACTACTTACCGTCGTAGGAGTGGCCGTGAACGCTGTCGGAAAGCAGCGTCAAATCGGCGTCGTCGGAGATCTCGCCGTCGGCGGCACCCCCGTTCGTCCCGCCGCGGATCAACGGGATGACGGTGACGACGATGGCGACGACGATCGCGGCGAGCATCACCGCGCCGGTGTATCGCGGATCGAAGAAGATGGTGCTCGCCGCCCCGAGCGCAACCAGTCCCACCCATAGATAGATCAGCAGCACGGCCCGGCGGTGCGAGTGGCCGATCTGCAGCAACCGGTGGTGCAGGTGCATCTTGTCCGGGCTGAACGGGCTGCGGCCCGCCCGGGTGCGCCGCACGATGGCCAGCAGCATGTCCAGGGCCGGTACGAACATCACAGCGACCACCAGAAGGAACGGCGACAGCAGCGCGAAGACGTCGCGGGCGCCGTAGGCACTCTGCGAAATGGGACCGGCAGCCGTCGTCGAGGCGGCGGCCAGCATGAGGCCGACCAGCATGGAGCCGGAGTCGCCCATGAAGATGCGGGCCGGGTGGAAGTTGTGCGGCAGGAACCCCAGGCAGGCGCCCGCGAGTACCACCGAGATCACCGCCGGCGGGTAGAACAGCACGTCGCCACCGTGGTCGCGGAGTAGACCTACCGAGAAGATGCAGATCGCCATCGCGGTGATCAGGCCCAGTCCGGCGGCCAGGCCGTCGAGTCCGTCGACGAAGTTCATCGCGTTGACCACCGCGACGGTCAGTGCGAGGGTGAGCAGGATCGAGGTGGCCTGGTCGAGCACGATGGTGCCGACCCCGCCGAACGGGATGTAGAGCACGCTCCAGGCCACGCCCATGGTGACCAGCACACTGGCCGCGGTGATCTGGCCGGCGAACTTCGTCAGCGCGTCCAGACCCCACCGGTCGTCGATCAGACCGATACCCATGATCAGCCCGCCGGCGATCACCACCGCCGGCATGCCGGAGGAGTAGACGAATCCGCGGTTGAGCGCCGGCAACTGGGAGGCGAGGAATACTGCGCTGACCACCCCGAGATACATCGCCAGCCCGCCCATCCGCGGTGTCGGCAGGCGGTGGACGTCACGCTCGCGCGGATAGGCCACCGCACCGAGACGGCGGGCCAGCACGCGCACACCCCCGGTGGCGAAGTAGGTGACGATGGCGGCGGTCAGTCCCACGAGAGCCAGCTCCCGCAGCGGGACACCCGCACCCCTCTCGGAGAGCGCCAACAGCGTGACCATTGACTTCAACGGTACTTCACCGCCGAGACCCTCAGGCGGTCAACGAGGCGCTGTCGACTCCGAGAACGGCGGCGATCGCCTCCGCGCTGACCGGCCCGTCGCGCAGGATGCGCGGCTGCGGCCCGGTGAGATCGAGGATCGTGGAGGCGGCCTGCTGCTCGGCGGTGCCACCGTCGAGGTAGACGTCGACCAGATCACCGAGTTGGCGCCGGGCCTCCTGCGCGGTGGCGGCCGGCGGTTGCCCGGAGACGTTGGCGCTCGAGACGGCCATCGGGCCGGTCTGACGGAGCAGCTCGATCGCCACCGGCTGCAACGGCATGCGCAGCATCACCGTGCCGCGGGCGTCGCCGAGATCCCACTGCAGCGACGGCGCCTGCTGCACCACCAGGCTCAGCGCTCCCGGCCAGAACGCCCGGATGAGTTCGCGGGCACTGTCGGAGACGGAGTACACCAGGCCGTCGATGGTGTGCCAGGAGCCGACCAGCACCCCGACCGGCATGTCGCGACCGCGGCCCTTGGCCGCCAGCAGGGCCGCCACCGCCTGGCTGTCGAAGGCGTCGGCGCCGATGCCGTACACGGTGTCGGTGGGCATGACGACCAGCCGGCCGCTCTTCACGGCCGCAACCGCCGCGTCGATCGCCGGGCCGCGTTTGTCCGGCGAACGGCAGTCGAGGAACTGGGTCACTGGTTTACCTCCGCTGTGCTCTGCGAGCCGTCACGAAACGGGGCCGTCCGGCGAGATCGCAATGCGCGAGCACATCATCGAACGCCCCGGTGGCGGTGATCAATCGCATGGTCTGCGCCGATGTGCTGTCGTCGTGTTCGATCGCCAGCCACCCACCGTCTGTGAGCCAGCGGGCAGCGTGGCCGGCGATAGGCCTGATCACCGCCATCCCGTCTGGTCCTCCGAAAAGCGCATGGCGTGGATCATGCAGCGCGACTTCAGGTTCCAGCTCCGCACCATGCGGTAGGTACGGCGGGTTGGACACCACCAGGTCAACGTTCCCGTCCAATTCGGGCAGTAGGCCGACGTCGGTCACGTCGCACTCCAGCACCTGCACGGCCTGAGTGGCAGCGGCGTTGCGCCGGGCGTAGCGCAGAGCGTCGGGGTCGTCGTCGATCGCGACCACCCGGGCCCGGGGATGGCACGCCGCCAGCGCGATGGCCAGCGCACCGGATCCGGTGCACAGATCGACGATGACCGGTGGCTGCGGAAGGTCCTGGGCCGCTGCCCATTCCAGCACCGCCTCGGTTTCCGGGCGGGGGATGAAGACTCCGGGCCCGACCTCGAGCTCGATCGGGCCGAACGCGGCCGTACCGGTGATGTGCTGCAACGGAACGCGGCCTGCGCGGATCGCGACGGCCCGGGTGTAGCGCTCGAGGAAGCCGTCGCCGATACCATCGGCCACCGTCAGTCGGCCCCGCGAGGTTCCGGCGACGTGCGCGGCGAGCAACTCCGCATCGGTTCTCGCCGAGTCGATACCGGCGCCGGCCAGCGTTGCGGTGGCGGCGGCGATCGCCTCACGCATGCGGACTCCGGTCGATTCGGTCATGCCTGCTGCAACCGGGATTGCTTGTCGGCGGCGGCCAGGGCGTCGAGCAGTGGGTCGAGGTCCCCGTCGAGCACCTGGTCGAGGTTGTGCGCCTTGAAGTTGATCCGGTGGTCGGCGATCCGGTTCTCCGGGAAGTTGTAGGTCCGGATCCGCTCGGAACGGTCGACGGTGCGGATCTGGCTGGCGCGGTCGGCGGAGGCGTCGGCGGAGGCCTGCTCCTCGGCAAGCACCTGCAGTCGGGCCGCCAGCACCTGCATGGCGCGGGCCTTGTTCTGCAACTGCGAGCGCTCGTTCTGGCAGGTGACCACGATGCCGGTCGGCAGGTGGGTGATGCGCACCGCGGAGTCGGTGGTGTTCACGCCCTGCCCGCCCTTACCGGACGACCGGTAGACGTCGATGCGAAGGTCGGACTCGTCGACCTGGACCGCCTCGACCTCGTCGGGCTCGGGATAGACCAGCACGCCGGCCGCCGAGGTGTGAACCCTGCCCTGCGATTCGGTGACCGGCACCCGCTGCACCCGGTGCACGCCACCCTCCCACTTCAGCCGCGACCACACGCCGTCAGCCGAGTCGCCCCTACTCGCGATGGAGATGGTGGCCTCTTTGTAGCCGCCGAGATCGGAGAAGGTCTCATCGAGGACGGTGACGGTCCAGCCGTGGCGTTCGGCGTAGCGGATGTACATCCGGGCGAGGTCGGCGGCGAACAACGCGGACTCCTCGCCGCCCTCACCGGACTTCACCTCGAGCACGATGTCGTCGGGGTCATGCGGATCCCGCGGTGCCAGCATGTCGGTGAGCTGGTCGTCGAGTTCGGCGACGCGGGCCTGTAACGCGGTCACCTCCTCGGCGAACGAGGCGTCGTCGGCTGCCAGCTCGCGTGCGGCACCCAGATCGCCCCGGGCGGTCTCCAGCTTGCGGTAGGTGGCGGCGATCGGCGCCAATTGGGCGAACCGTTTGCCGACCCGACGGGCATTGACCGCGTCGCCGTGCAATTCCGGATCGGACAGCTGGCGTTCCAGGTCGGCATGCTCGGTCAGCACGGCCTCGATCGCATCAGCGGGAGCGCTCTGCGTCATCGTCCGTCCTCTCGCCGACCGCCCTCTGCGCCTAAATGCAAACCGACGCCCGGCCCTCGCGACAGTGCGACAGACGGGCGTCGGTGAGACAGCTACTTGTCGGCGGCCTCTGAAGCTGCTTCAGTGGCGGCCTCGGGAGCCTCGACGGTGGTCTGCTTGGACCCGGGACGCTTGCCGTAGCGCTTCTCGAAGCGTGCGACGCGGCCGCCGCTGTCGAGGATCTTCTGCTTGCCGGTGTAGAAGGGGTGGCACTGCGAGCAGACCTCGACGGTGATGTGACCGCTCTCCTTGGTGCTGCGCGTGGTGAAGTTGTTGCCGCAGCCGCAGACCACCGTGGTCTCAACGTAGGCGGGGTGAATGCCGGTTTTCATACCTGTCCTCTGCTTGTCCGGTCGCCGGGTCGCCTGACGGCGTGAACCGGTACCTGCGTGGATGAAGCCATTATGCCAGTTCGGCCACCACCTGCCCAAATGCGCCTGAGCAGGCATGCCCGCCGGTGAGGTGTGGAATGGCCATGATGTGGGTACGCCAAGGAGGTCCAGGGCAGCCCGCCCGTGACGCCTCGCCGATGGATCTCCCTCATCAGGGACTGACGAGCATCCCGCCGGGATTCGGCAACGGTTCCGGCCAGCGGTGACGCCACCGATCGACCGGCCAGAAGTCCGCGCCACGGGCGTGCATGCCCTGGTTTCATGGTGCGGGCCGGTAGTCGGTGCCCCGGGCGTCGCGGCGCCACAGCGCCCCGGAGGGCACCTGCAACCCCTGGGCACTCAACTGTCGTTTGATGATCTTGTTGGTCGCCGTCGCCGGAAGGTCCTCGGCGATCCACACGTATCGCGGCCATGCCTTCGGCGAGAGGTCGGACTGGGCATCGAGGAACCGGCGGAACTCCTCGGGGCTCAGGCTGCGACCGGCGCGCAGGACGATAGCCGCCATCACCGCGTCACCCACCGTCTCGTCGGGCACCGCATAGACCGCCACCCTGCTGACCGGGTCGAGCCG
>JBFYOQ010000036.1:0-3639 GCA_041303735.1 Mycobacterium sp. | reverse complement strand
CGCTGCGGTGGCGCGACGGTGAGGACTGGGCCGTCATCGAGGGAACTCCGCCGGCGGTGTCGGAGGCGTTCGGCGTCGCCGTCCACGACTACCGGGCGCGCAGCGGGCCGCAGGTAGGCCGGGTCTTCTACGCCTCGCCGCAGCAGCCGGCCGTCCCATCCGCCGCACGCGCCGAGGTGACCGGGCTGGGCCGCATCCTGAGTCACCTGCCCTATCGCTTCGCCGTCCCGCCCACCCCACCGCGCGATGTGCCCGAAGGCGGTCTGCTGCCCACCCAGCTGTTGAGTGCCTACAACGCGGAGCCCCTGACCGACCAGGGTTTCACCGGCAAGGGCGCGACCGTGGTGGTGTTCGCCTTCGACGGGTTCGACCAGGCCGATATGGACAACTTCGCCGAGTTGTTCGATGTACCGCCCATCAGTGTCGAGGTAATGGGCGGTATGCCCGAGCAGCGCAGCGGCGAGGCGACCATGGATCTGCAGATGATTCACGCCGTCGCGCCGGATGCCAAACTGGTACTGGTCAATTCACGTCCGACAGTCGAAGGCGGCGGCGGGTTCGAGAAGCTGGCCCGGTTGATGGAGTCGGTCGACCGTGAGCACCCCGGCGCGATCTGGAGCTTCTCCATCGGATGGGGATGTGACCGGCTCTTCACCCCTGCCGATCTGGCGCCGGTCCGCGCGGCGCTGACCAAGGCGCTGCGCAACGGTACGACTGCGTTCGACGCATCCGGTGACCTGGCCGGACTGGAGTGCCGTGGCGGCCAGAACTGGTCGGATCCGCCGAGTCCCGACGACGTCGGGGTGGATGCGGTGGCGTCGATCCCCGAGATGACCTCCGTAGGCGGAACCCGGTTGTCCACCGACGCTGCGGGCAGGTGGCTCGCCGAGCAGTCCTGGTACGACGTTCCGCTCACCCAGGGCAGCGCCGGGGGTGTTTCCGGTCTCTACCCCCGGCCGCCCTGGCAGATCGTCGACCCGGCCGCCGGGCCGCCGGAGCGCCGTCTGGTTCCCGATGTCGCGGCGGTCGCCGATCCGTTCACCGGAGTGAGGTTCGTGTTCGGGGGTCAGATCCTTGTCGGCGGCGGCACCTCTCAGGCCGCTCCGATCTGGGCCGGCCTGACGGCCATCATCAACGGCAAATTGACCGCCGTCGGTCAGGCGCCGTTGGGCGATGCCAATCCGCTGCTCTACCGACTGGCACGCAGTTCGGTGGTGCCCGGCTTTCGGGATATCCGACTCGGCGGCAACGCGATCACCCCGGGTGGCCGCGCGGGTTACGACATGGCGACCGGTCTGGGCAGCCCCAACGTCGAGAACCTCGTGAAGGCCATCCTGCTGACCCGAACGGTGAGCCGATGACCGCCCGCGGCGTCAGATACGTCGTCGTGCTCGGACTGTGGGTGGCCGGACTGGTCACCGCCCTGCTGGTGCTCACCCTGGTCGACGCCCGGGTCTCCAATGTCCCGGTCTACGCCTGCCCGCCGGATTGCGGAAGTCCGCCCATCGGGCTGCCGGTGTCGGTCAATCCCACCTTCACTGCCCCCGGCGGGGCGTTCTCGGTGTCCTATCCCACCCCCGGGGCGGCCTACACCGTCAGCACCGACGACACCGGTGTGACCGCGGTGTTGACCGCCGGCGACGGCGGAACCCTGCGGCTGCTCGGCATCCCCGCCGCCGGCCGGGAAGCCCGCCAGGTGGTCGAGGATGTCATCGCTGAGTTCTTCCCCGACGCGGTGGTGGCCTACGAATTACCCAATGCCACAGTGGGTTTCCAACTCGGTTACGGGGTGGTCGCCGACTTCCTGCCGGCCAAGCGGGCCAATCCCGTGCGGGTGATCGTCATCGCCGCGGTGAAGGACGGCCTGGCGCTTGTGGCTTCCGCCGACGGGCCGTTCCGTCAGTTCAAACCCGGCTCGGGGCCCGGACCGCCGTCACCGGCCAATCTTCAGCTCGCCCAGGACATGGGCAAGTACGTCGACAGCTTCAGCTGGCGGGGCGATCCGCCCCGCTGAGGGTCCAGCGCCGCCGGCGCCAGGCGCGCGACGACGCCCGCGCGGCCGCGCCGCACTCCTGGCAGAACGCCGTATCCGGTACGGTCTGCTCGCAATGCGGGCACGGCACCGGCCGGGCGGTCGCGGCGTCGGGTTCCTCGTGCAGCAGCGCCATCTGAACCGCGCAGCGCAGCGTCAGCAGGACCAGGGCCATCAGAACGGCGTTGATGCCCACCTCCGCGGCCATCGGTAGCGCGGCGGCGTCCACGGCGTACACACCGATGTAGAGGCTCAGCACCAGCACGGTGAAAATCGCCAGCGCCGCGCGCAGCCGTCCCGGGTGACGCAGGGCTCGCCGGTTCGGCCGGAACCACAGTTCCAGTCCGATCAGTCCGCCGGCGGCTGCGGCGGTGATCGGGTCGACGAGACCGTACAGGAACGCCTCCTCGAACAGCCGGGTCGGGCTGTAGTACTGCAGCAGTCCGGCGGTGAACTGGGGCGCGAACCAGGTGATGGTGCCGGCGGCGGCGTGGGACAGCGAGCCGAGCGCACCGATGACGAATCCGTCCAGGGATTCTCCGCTGGTCCATCCCAGCAGTCGGACCACGATCGCGGGGGCGACCATCAACAACGCGCCCACCACCGTGACGATCATGCCGAGGTTGAGTGAATCCTGAAGTTGCGCACCGACGCCCAATGGAACGCCGTAGGAGTTGGCCACCCGCACGCCCGCCCACAACCACCAGCCGACGCCGGTCCCGACGCCGACTGCGATGGCCAGCGCCAGCGCGCGAAATTCAATATCGGCGAACGCATCGGACTGCCACAGGTACACCACGAACAGCAGCGGTATCCCGAATGCGGTCACGATCACCAGCGGGCCGACCAGCCGCAACCACGAGCAGATCACCAGAGCCGCCAATCCCAGGAACAGGGCGAGGCGGAACGGCATGCGGGAGGAGTCGGTCAACCGGGGGAACAGTGAACTGGTGACCAGGGGAAGGGTGATCGGCTGGCGCGGGGCGGCGGCGAACACGCTCGGCCGCAGCAGGGTGTGTTTGAGTGTGACCGGCCTGTCGAGGTAGGCGCCGCAGGCGCTGCAGAAAACCTCCGCCGGCACCGTCGTATGACAGCCGGGGCACTGCTGGGTCCGCTGCGTCATCTCGCGGCCGACACTATCGCAGCTCGTCATGCCGATCACGGGTGCGGCTAGCTGTCGGACAGCGTGACCGCAGCCAAGGAGCCCCGCGGTCTGCTCATCGGCGGGATCGCCGCGGGTGTGGCCGGGGTGATGGTCGTCATTCAGCTGGTGCGCCTGGTTCCGAGCAGCTAGCTCAACTGCGCCTCGATGTCGTCGAGGGTGGCGTCGTCGCACAACCCGGCAGCACGGGCCAGCGACGCCGCCTCGGCGGCATCGTCCACCAGATACAACGGAATTCCCTCGGCGCGCATCGTCTCGGCGTGCTCGCGCACCGCCTCGTTGCGTTCATCGTCATCGGCGCCGACCTGCCGGATCAGAATCAGCTCCACACGCCCCGGGAACTCCGCCGCCATATCGGCGTAGGTGATCGGATCCCGTTGACCGCTGTCGCCGATGAGCACGAATCGCATCTGCGGGTAAGCCTGCAGCAGTCGCCGGATGGCGG
>JBFYOQ010000035.1:0-7694 GCA_041303735.1 Mycobacterium sp. | reverse complement strand
CCCGGGTCTCGCGATCCACGTCAAGCAGCCGCCGCATCGCCGCCAGCATCAGCAGCACCGTGCCCTCGGCGGCCGAGGGTGCGTTGGCTCCCGGCATATTGGCCACCGCGATGCCCAGTGCGGTGGCGGTGGCGACGTCGATCGTGTTCACGCCCGCACCCAGCTTGTGGACCAGTTTCAGTTGCCGGCCCCGTCGAAGATCCTCACCGGTCAGCGGACGCAGCACATGCCACACCACCTCGGCCCAGCCGAGTTCGCGGTGCAAGGTGTCCTCGTCGTCCTCGTGGCACCAGCGGACGTTCAGCCAATCAGCTTCCAGCTCGAGCATGTCCAGCACGGTCGGCCCGGGCAGGAAGTGCGCCAGCACCTTCACCGCCATCGGCGCACCAGATGCTTTTCGGCCCAGGTCCGCATGCCGGTGAACGGCACTAGTCGACGAAGAGCCGAGACTGGCTGAATGCGTCGATGATCGCGCTGATTTCATCGACGAGGTCGGCCGAACCCAGTGACAGTTCCCCGGCCACCCAGGCGCTGAGGGTCTGGGTCACTCCACCCACCACGAAGTGCGAGAAGGCCTTGATGCCCTCATTGGACGGGCGCTGCAGCAAGACCTCCACATGCTGACCCGACAGGATCGCGAAGAATGCTTCTGACTCGCGGCGCTTGCGGATCACCGCGGGGTTGGTCACCTGAGATCCGAACATCACCCGACCGATACGGGGCTCGGACTCGATGGTCCGCACGATGTTGGCGATCCCGGCCCGGTTCTGCTCCTCGGGTGGCGCGGCCGCCACCGCCGCCTGCGTGGTGGCGGCGAGCCCGGCGGTCATCCAGTCGAACACCGCGCCGATCAACTGCTCCTTGTCGGAGAAGTTCTCGTAAAAGTAGCGCGTGGCCAGGCCGGCTTCCTGGCAGATACCTCGCACTGTCAGCTCCGCCGGATCGGCGTCGCGGCCGAGGAGATCCAAACCGGCTTCAAGCAGTCGGGCACGCCGTCGGGCCTGTCGGTCTCCTGCATCCACACCGGCGTAGGGACGTGCCTGCGTCACCGCGCAATCTTGACACCTGCGGTGCACAGCTCACAATGATTATCGTCAAACTCGACGAATGCTTTCAATCAGCGACGGGTGGCTGTAGGTGACGTTCGACGGTTCTCTCGGCGTGGTGGAGCTTCCGGTCAGCCGATCAGCCGGGTCGAAGGCGGTACGCCGCCGATCACGGTGGTTGCCGCGGGCGGCGGGGTTCGGCGATGGATTGATGGGCGTCGCGTTGCTTGCCGGCCCAGCCAACGTGATCATGCAACTGGCGCGCCCCGAAGTGGGGTACGGCGTTCTGGAGAGCCGGGTGGACAGCGGCCGCATCGACCGCCATCCGATCAAACGCGCGCGCACGACGTTCACCTATCTGGCGGTCGCCACCCGGGGCACGGACGAACAGAAGCAGGCGTACCGCCGCGCGGTGAATCGTTCTCACGCACAAGTGTTCTCAACCGAGGACAGCCCCGTTCGGTACAACGCATTCGACCGCGATCTGCAGTTGTGGGTCGCCGCATGTCTGTACAAGGGCGGGGTGGACGTCTACCGGACGTTCGTGGGGGAGATGGACGACGAGACCGCCGACCAGCACTACCGCGACGGAATGGCGCTGGGCACCACCTTGCAGGTGCCCGCCGAGATGTGGCCCGCTGACCGCGCCGCTTTCGATTCCTACTGGCAGACGTCGCTGGAGAAGGTGTCCATCGACGACACCATGCGGCAGTACCTTTATCCCATCGCGGTGTCGCGGGTGAAGGGGGTGCGATTACCCTCGCCGCTGCAGAACCTCAGCGAGGGCGCGGCGCTACTGATCACCACCGGGTTTCTGCCGCAGAGGTTCCGCGACGAGATGCAGTTGGACTGGACCGGCGCCAAGCAACTTCAGTTCGACCGGCTGATGACAGCGATCCGGCTGACCAACGATTTCGCGCCGCCATTCGTCCGCGCCTTTCCGTTCAATGTTCTTCTGCACGATCTGAATTGGCGGATCAGAACCGGACGTCCGCTGGTGTGATCTCGCGCCTGCCCCATGCCCTGTGGTGCTAATCGGTCTGCCCGCCCGACGGCATCACGATCCGGCGTGAGGCCACCGGCTTGCCCTCGACCGCGGTGGTGATGACCGGAGGTGCTGCTGTTATCCGCCCCAGTACCGGGGCGCCGTTGCGAAGCGGGGGCGTTGCGATGCGTTTGGTGTCGGCTTTGGCGTCGCGCTCGGCTCCCCCCGCACCATTGACCCCACCGGGGGGAATCATCGGCATACCCGCCATCCCGGCGCTCGCGCCGGCAGCGGGGATGTGCCCCGTAGGTGCCGGAGTCGGCGCACCGGGGGCGGCCGCCGGCAGTGTCGCGGCCGATGGGGTGGCGGGCGCAGCGAGCATGACACCCGGCACTGCGCCACCCCCGGCGGTCCCCGGTCCCGGACCGCCGCCGATGCCGGTGATATCTCCAAGCCCCGCCGCACCGTCGGGCAGAGTGGCGCTGTCGAAATCGTCTGCGGCGAATCCCAGGTCCTCGTCCGCCAGCTCGCCCGATAGTGACGCGTCGTCGCTGCCACCGAACTCATCGTCGCTGACGAGCCCGGCGGATGGCGACAGACCCGCACCGGCCTGCAAGACCTGCTGCGCCCCCTGTGCGATCTGCTGCGGGATCTGCCCCAGCGGCTGCAGAATTCCGCTGAGTCCGCCGGCCACCGCCGCGGAGATACCGGCGATAAGCTGGGGCAATTCCCTCGCCGCCCCCGCGGCTGTCTGATCCTGCGGAACGACATCGGTCACGTCGTCGGCCGCCAGGGCGTCCTGGGCGGCAAAGGCCTCGGCCGCAGTGCTGGTCATCGCAGTCCGCCTGGCGTGCTCGTCGACGCTCATCGCGTTGTCCTCCGGGTCGCCGGAATTGGCCGCCAGGCCCAGCATGCGCAGCATCTGTTCGATGGGGGTGGCGCCGCCGATCAACGGATCGGACGAAACAGCCGATGGCGCGACATTGCTTGCGGCTGCCTGCCAGTAACGCCCGACGTCGGCGGTGAGTCGCTCGTCAGTCATCGCCGGTCACCACCGCCACGGGTTGCCGGAGCGAGACCATCTCGATCACATCGGCGTGGACCCGCTCGCTGACCGGGGACCCGAAAGCGTCCGGAACATCGACGCCCTTGGCGAGTGCGAAGTGGCGCACCGAGTGGCCCGCCGGTTCGGCGCTCAGGACGTGCTGAGCGGCCGCGAGCACGTCAGCGCATCGGCCGGCCGCCCGCGCGTTGGACTGTTGCCGCGCATCGGCCACGATCTCGACGATGGCGGACACCTGTGCCGCGGGTTCTCCGGCGGAGTCGAGCACCTTCTGGATTGCCGCGTTACCGGCCTCGGCGATCGTCTGCAGTTCGGACCGCAGTTCGCTGACCGCCCGTTGCGCGGCGATATAGGACGCCCGCTTGCCCAGATTCTTCGCCGCGATGGTGCGGGCCGTCTCCTCACCGGTGCGGAAGATGCCGCGGGCCGCCTCGGCGGCTACGCCCTCCTGGATGCCGAGGTGCTCGGTGCGGATCGTTTGAAGTGCGTCGGCGTAGGAGTCGTGGCTGGTGTGCGCCGCCGCGCGACTGCCGGCCACGGCGGCCAGCGTGGACAGGGTCGCCCCGGTTGGCCACTGATGGCCCACCAGCAGCGGCGACCATTCGCCGGGGGGAAGATCCGTCATGACCAGACCTGCGACATGGACCGGAATCGTAGGGGTGGGTCCACGGGTGCGCTATTCACCCAAGCTGTGGCCGAAGCTTTACTTGACCCCCGCTCAGGCGCCCGTGGACCATGGGCGGATGCGACCTGTCCTGTTCCGGCTGATGGCTGTGCTCAGCATGGCCGCGATGGCGGTGGCATCCGCGCCGCTGGGTAATGCTCAAACGCCGTGGTTCGGCACACAGGTCGGCACCGCTACGCAGGTTCTCTCGGTGGTCAGCACGGGCGGGTCGACGGCGAAGATGGACGTCTGGCAGCGCGGCCCGGCGGGGTGGCAGCCGGTGGGCACCGGCATCGACGCGTTCATCGGTTCGGCCGGCATGGCGGCGGAGTCCCGTGAGGGTGCCCGGGCCACGCCCATGGGGGTGTTCAGCCTGGACTTCGCTTTCGGAACGCAGCCCTCCCCGGGCGGCGGCCTGAAGTACTACCAGACGACGCCGGATTACTGGTGGTCGGCCGACCCTGCGAACTACAACACCATGCAGGTGTGCAAGAAGCAGGAGTGTGCGTTCGATACCTCGCCCGCCATCGGCAGCGAGAATCTCTACATCCCGGAGTACGCGCACGCAATCGTCATGGGAGTCAATCCCGAGCGCATCCCCGGTAGGGGGAGCGCGTTCTTCGTGCATACCTCCAGCGGCGGGCCCACGGCCGGCTGTGTCGCGATCGACGACGCCAGCCTGGTGAAGATCATCGGTTGGCTGCAACCGGGCGCGGTGATCGCGATCGCCGAGTAGCTCAGGGCGGCTGTCAGGCCAGGGCGTTACCCGGCTTGACTTTGAAGTTCAGTCCTTCGGTGGACTGGGTGACCTCGTAGGTGCGCTGATATCCGGTGGCGCTGATCCGCCAGCCGTCATCGGTCTTGCGGTACCGGTCGCGGTAGAACGCCGCGCCGAACAGCATGAAGTTGAACTCCGGCACGATCACCCGGTCCTGCAGATACCAGGTCGCCTCGGCGGTCTCGCCGTCAACGGTGATCTCCGGGTGGGTGACCCGGTGCTCGGTGATGACGCCGGCCGGCATCGAGGTGCGCATGAACTCCACCAGCTCATCACGGTTGGTGAAGCGGTGCTCCTTGCCCAGCGACGAGCCGTACTCGCCGACGATGTCCTCGGTGAGGGTGTCGGCGAAGTCGTCCCAGTGTTTGGTGTCCAGCGCACGCAGGTAGCGGTACTTCACCCGTTTGATCGCCTCAATCGTCTCCAGATCAGCCATGCCCGACATTGCAACACACCTGCTGACCCTCTCAACTAGGTTTGACACCGTGAGCTTCCCCCCGAGCCGCTACGCCGAATTGTCTCGTGCGCAGCTGGCAACGCTGGTTCCCGAACTGCTGCTGATCGGCCAGCTGATCGACCGCTCTGGAATGGCTTGGTGCATTCAGTCATTCGGCCGCGAGGAGATGCTGCAGATCGCCATCGAGGAGTGGGCAGGCGCCAGCCCCCTCTACACCAGGCGGATGCAGAAGGCACTGCGCTATGAGGGCGATGACGTCATCACCATCTTCAAGGGCCTGCAGTTCGATATCGGGGCACCGCCTCAGTTCATGGACTTCCGCTACACCGTCCACGACCGCTGGCATGGTGAGTTTCACCTCGACCACTGCGGCGCGCTGCTGGACGTGGAGCCGATGGGTCCGGAGTACGTCACCGGCATGTGCCATGACATCGAGGACCCCACCTTCGACGCCACGGCGGTGGCCACGAACCCGAAAGCTCAGGTGCGCCCGATTCACCGGCCACCGCGCCAGCCCTCCGATCGCCGCCCGCACTGCGCCTGGACCGTCACCATCGACGAGTCCTATCCGGACGCACAGAGCATTCCGGCGTTGGACGTGATCGCCAAGACCCGCGCCGCGACATGGGAGTTGGCGCCGATCGAGGCCGGCGAGGACGGCGCTGCCGATTACTCGGGGCCACTGCTGTGTGACGTCGACTTCGGCGCGTTCTCCCATTCGGCGTTGGTGCGCATCGCCGACGAGGTCTGCCTGCAGATGCACCTGCTCAATCTCTCGTTCGTGCATGCGGTGCGTCAACGGGCCGGGGATGACGATGCCGTGGCCACCTCGATCTGCGTCAAACAACTCACCGGAATCGCCGGGGTGGCCGCCGAACGGATCCGGGCCGCCCTCGACCTGGCGGGAGACACCGACGGTGCGATGCGGGTGCTGGCCCTGCACCCGCTACTCAATCCGGCCGGATACGTCATCTCCGAGGTCACCGGCGGCCGCCTGCACGTTGCGTCCTCGCCGGCACACCGCGACGGCGCCTGGATCGGGCTGTGCTCGCCGCAGAACCCGCAGCCGCTGCAGGCGATCGCCACCGCCGTCGACCCGCACCTCGCCGTGCGGGTGCAGGGCAGCGCCACCGACTGGACCGCCGAGTTCGAGGTGACCGACACTCCGATTCCCGAGTCGCCGCAAGTTCAGGTCACCAAGTTCAGCGGGGGAGCTAGCTTCGTGTTCGAACCTCGGCGCTCGCTGCCCCTGACCGTCGTCTAGAGACGATTTCGCTCGGGGCGTAGTTTTCCTGCGCTTTTCTTCGCCGGCAGAGGTCGACACCGGTAGCAAACACGGCGCACACTGGCGTCTATGGACAACAACGGGCCGTTCGGTATCGACCCCGAGGAATTCGACCGCGTCGTTCGTGAGGCGGGCGAAGGCCTGCGGAGCGCGTTCGAGCAGGTGGGCCAATTCCTCAACACCTCCCCGGAGAGAGCCGGTTTGGGCATGCTCTTCGACCAGTTCGTGCGGCCCGGCACCGGGCCGGTGTCGCGGCCCCGTCCGCAACCGGAGACCGCTGGCGAGACCGGCGACGGCGTCTGGGCCATTTACATCTCCGACGGCGAGGGCAAAGCTCACGTCGAGCAGGTCTACAAGACCGAACTGGACGCGCTGCGCGCCAACAAACACAACACCGATTCCAATCGCAACGTGCGCTTCCTGCCCTACGGCATCGACGCCAGCGTGCTCGACGCCACCCCGGCGCTCGGGGACGATGACGACGAGGACGACTCCGAGCAACCCACATAACCGCCGTTCGAGCCGGTCTGCTTGCACGTCGTTTAGCTCGCGGCGCGCAGCGATCGTTGCGACCGGGGGTCTCTCTGCCCAGTCTGCTCAGTCTGCTCACTCTGCCCAGTCGGCTCAGCGGGGCGGCCGGCGGCGTGGTGCCGGCGTGCCAGCGTTGCCAGCCGATCGGAGACGGTGGCGGCTGCGCGGTCGGGGTCCGGTGGTCCGGATCGCAGGGACGCCGCGCTGATGGATGCGGGCTTGTCCGCCGGTCCCGTCGGGGTGAGACCCTCGATGAAGTTGTGCACGCCCTGCGCGACGGCGCCGGCCAGATCCACGGCGGCGGTGATGGGGTTCACCCGCGGGATGAGCCGCGCGGTCGTCGGTGTACCGGGGCTGATCGACCGGTCGTAGCCCCAATCCACCATCACCGTCAAGGCGGGTTCGACGAGATCGAGCAAGGGTTCGGGGAAGCCCTGGTAGTACAGCGGCATCAGCAGCGGCAGGTGCGGCGTTTTCAGGGTGATGTAGGTGATGTTGCCGACTTCTGTGTCGGGGAAGGCGCGCGGGCCGTCGACGTCGGCGATGTAGTAGTTGCCGTGCGGCGCGATCAACGCGTTCAGGACCGCCAGAAGGTTCAGCGGATAGGTGGGGAAATCGGCGGCTCCGTCGTACTGCCAGCTGATGTCGGTCGTCTGATAGGGCGTGTCGGTCGGAGTCGAACCGTCGACCCGGATATCGAAGAACGGGATGTAGAGGCCCGAGAAGCGCTGCAGGATGCCACCATTGGGCCGGTTGGGATTGGCTAGCAGGAAGAACTCGAGTTGCTCGGTCGCCGGCGCGCCGCCCGGCTGGCTCTGCAGTGCGCGCATCTCGCGGACCATGACGTTGCCGCTTTGGGAGTATCCGAACGCGACAGCCTTCTCG
>JBFYOQ010000034.1:0-3247 GCA_041303735.1 Mycobacterium sp. | reverse complement strand
GTTCATCTCGCTGTTCATGGCCGGCGGGGTGATGCTGACGCTGACCGTCATCATCGGGCTCTACGTGCAGGACGTGCTGGGCTATTCCGCACTGCACGCCGGCATCGCGTTCATCCCGTTTGCGCTCGCGCTCGGCCTGGGCAACGTGCTCACCGCCCGACTCGCCCCGCATGTCGCACCGCGTTGGCTCATCATCGGCGGAGGAGTGCTGGTGCTGGCCGCGATGCTCTACGGGTCCACCCTGACCCGCACCATCCCATATTTTCCGGACCTGCTGTTGCCCATCGTCATCGGCGGCTTCGGCATCGGGGTGATCTCGGTCATCCTGCCGCTGTGTGCGGTGGCCGACGTCGGCCCGCGGGAGATCGGCCCGGTCAGCGCGGTCACGCTGATGGCCCAGAATCTCGGCGGCCCAATGGTTCTGGTGGTGATCCAGGCGGTCCAGATCTCGCGCACTCTCTATCTGGGCGGCACCACCGGGCCGGTGTCCGATATGACCCCCGCTCAGCTCGACGCACTGGACGCCGGCTACACCTACTCGCTGCTGTGGGTGGCCGCCGTGGCGGTGCTGGTGGGAATCAGCGCCTTCGGGATCCGGCTGTCCGCGCGCGACATCGCCGCCGCCCAGCACACCCGCGAAGCGGTCGAGGCCGGCGAGCTATAACCGCCACGACTGCGGCGGGGATCCCGCGGTGGCCTAAGCTGGCCCGCTGTGATCACCCGGATGTCCGAGCTGTTCTTGCGCACACTGCGCGACGACCCGGCCGACGCCGAGGTGCCGAGCCATAAACTGCTGATCCGGGCCGGTTATGTGCGCCCGATCGCGCCCGGGTTGTACAGCTGGCTGCCGCTGGGGCTGCGGGTGCTGCGCAAGATCGAGAACATTGTGCGCGAGGAGATGGTCGCCATCGGCGGTCAGGAGATCCTGTTCCCGGCGCTGCTGCCCCGGGCGCCGTACGAGACCACCAACCGCTGGACGGAATACGGCGACGGGGTGTTCCGGCTCAAGGACCGCCGCGACAACGACTACCTGCTGGGCCCCACCCACGAGGAGTTGTTCACCCTGACCGTGAAGGGCGAGTACAGCTCCTATAGGGACTTCCCGGCGCTGCTGTTCCAGATCCAGACCAAGTACCGCGACGAGGCCCGGCCGCGGGCCGGCATCCTGCGCGGCCGCGAGTTCATCATGAAGGACTCCTACTCCTTCGATATCAACGACGACGGACTGCGGACGGTCTATCTCGCCCACCGCGAGGCCTACCAGAAGATGTTCGCGCGCATGGCGATTCGGTACGTCATCGTCTCGGCGGTGTCCGGAGCGATGGGCGGGAGCGCGTCCGAGGAGTTCCTGGCCGAAAGCGACATCGGCGAAGACACCTTCGTACGGTGCCCGGCGTCGGGCTACGCGGCCAACGTGGAGGCGGTCACCACCGCGGTGCCGCCGCCGCTACCACTGGACGGCCTGCCCGATCCGGTGGTGCATGACACCGGTGACACGCCCACCATCGTCTCGCTGGTCGACTGGGCCAACGGTGCTGCGCTGGCGCAGTTCGCCGGCCGCGCCGTCACCGCCGCCGACACCCTGAAGAACGTCATGCTCAAGGTCCGCATCCCGGGCGGGGAGTGGGAACTGCTCGGCATCGGCGTGCCCGGCGACCGGGAGATCGACGATAAGCGCCTCGGCGCCGTCCTCGACCCCGCCGAGTACGCGATGCTCGCCGACGGTGACTTCGCCCGCTACCCGTTCCTGAAGAAGGGTTACATCGGCCCGAAGGCTCTGCTGGACAACGGTGTTCGCTACCTGGTGGATCCCCGTGTCGTCGCCGGGACGTCCTGGGTCACCGGTGCCGACGAGACGGGTAGACACGTCGTCGGCCTGGTGGCCGGCCGCGATTTCACCCCGGACGGCACCATCGAGGCCGCCGAGGTGCGAGACGGCGACCCCTCGCCGGACGGGGCCGGGCCGTTGGAGAGTGCTCGCGGCATCGAGATCGGGCACATCTTCCAACTCGGGCGCAAGTACACCGACGCCTTCGAAGTCGATGTGCTCGGCGAGAACGGCAAGCCGGTGCGGCTGACCATGGGCTCCTACGGCGTCGGAGTGTCCCGGCTGGTGGCCGTGATCGCCGAGCAGCACCACGACGCGTTGGGTCTGCGCTGGCCGGCATCGGTGTCTCCGTTCGACGTGCACGTGGTGATCGCCAACAAGGACACCGCCGCCCGTGCCGGCGCGGAGGAACTGGCCGCCGCACTCGACGGCGGCGGGCACGAGGTGCTCCTCGACGACCGGACCGTGTCCCCGGGGGTGAAGTTCAAGGACGCCGAACTGCTCGGGGTGCCGTGGATCGTCGTGGTCGGCCGCGGCTGGGCCGACGGAGTCGTGGAATTGCGCAACCGGTTCACCGGCGACACCCGCGAGATCCCGGTGGCCGATGCGGCGGCCGAGATCGCGACCATCCTGACCTGACCTGAACGGCCCAGCGCTGAGCCGGTGGGCTACTCGTTGCCGCCGGGGAAGGCCTCGGTCACCGGCCAGGCGCTGAGCACCCTGCGCCAGCGGGCGGCCATGATCGCGCACTCGGTCAGCGCCGTGAGCCCCAGGGACCGGTCCTTCTCCCCGTCGGTCCCCTCGCGGGCCTGCTCCAGAACCGCACGCCAGGCCACCGCGCAGTCGCTTTCCATCCGCACCGCCAGTTTGGCGGCGTCGGTCGGGGAGTCCACCACCATCGGCAGCTGATAGCCGGCCGCCGGCAGCGGCACCCGAACCTTGCGCTCGACCAGCAGCGCGATCGCTGCCTCCCGGCGCTCGCGGTGCTGGGCCAGCGCCTCGGAGATCAGTTCGTTGCGGATGGGCAGGCTGTGCGCGGAGACCATGCCGTAGCCGTAGATCGCGGCGTGCTCGGCGGCCACCGCGTCGTAGAGCGCAGCCTGGTCGGCGGCCTCGGGGCGGTCGGGATCCGGTGCGGGTTCGGCCGGCGATGGGGATGGGGAGGGGGACGTCACTTCAGGCGCCTCCTCGGCAGACCTACTTCATATGAGGCCGTGCAGGCCGCTGCGATCGAGCCCAGCAGGCCGGCCCGGTACCCGGACAGCGAGGGCACCAGCGCGGCGGCGCTGTCCGCCGAGCGGCGCAGTGCGTCGGCCACCTCGGCGACCGACGGCGGCGGCGCAGGCGGGGCGGCGGCAGCGGACGCCGATGGCGTGGGCGAGTCCGCGTCGCTGGTCGCGGGGGGGGTGGGTTTGCCGG
>JBFYOQ010000033.1:0-3310 GCA_041303735.1 Mycobacterium sp. | reverse complement strand
GAAGTACATGTGGAACATCGCCGCCAGTTCGGCCGCCGAGAGCCGTTCGGGCCGGGCGAAGAAGCTCCGGGCGAACACCTCGAAGGCCAGGTGCCGGGCCGCCTTCGGAAAGTTGATCTGGTCGAGAAATGTCCCGGCGTCGCGGTCGTCGAGGCGATCGTAGATATCGGGCACCGACACCGCGGCCAGTGGCGCGGCCGCCTTGGCGTTGATCCGCACCAGATCCCGGAACCGGAATGTCGGGCTCCGAAGCGCGAATACCAGCGCGTTCCACGGCGGGCTCTGCGGCAGCCCGCGGAAGGTGTCGTGGCGGCCTTCGCCGTCGACCAGGGGGTAGTCCTCGACCGCGCGCAGCCGTTGCAGGTCCGGATCGCTGCGCTTCAGCAGCGCCCGCAGGTTGTAGTACTGGCGGAAGAAGGCGTGGAATCCCCGGTTGTTGGCCACTTCGGTACCGGCAAGTGGCCCGTCGTCGATGCGTTCGGTCCACCCGGCCACCCGGCCGCCCAGGTTCTTCTCCCGCTCCAGCACCTCCACCGTCACACCGCGTTCGGCGAGTCCGGCAGCGGCGGCCAGTCCCGCGATGCCGGCACCGATCACGACGACGTGCGGAACGGCGGCCAGTGCGGCGGCACTCGGCAGCCCGGATGGCCCGGGGTGACTGACCCGACGCGGATCTTTCATCGCAGACTCCTCACAGTGGGGCGTCCCCCAGGAACGTGTGCACGATATTGCGCTGCCAGCCCGGCATGGTCTCGCTGTGCACGCCGGTGAAACCCGCGGCCGCCAGACGGCGTTGGAAGTCCGCCGCCCCGTCGAAGCTGTTCACGCTGCGCCACAGGTGACGGTAGAGAGTGCTGTCGCCGGTCTTGCGCCACCCCGCCGGGATGATGATGCCCCAGCAGACCGCGTTCCAGATCGCTTGGGCGGCCGCCGAATCGCGTACCGAGTACTCGTGCACGGCGAGTGTCGCGCCCGGACGGAGCAACTCGCGGAACCGGCGCAACTGGGCGTCCGGATCGGCCAGGTTGCGCAGCAGGTACGCAGCCAGGATGCCGTCGAAGGGCCCGCTCACCCCGGCATCGGCCAACCCCTCGATCGGGCTGTGCACGAACCGCACCGAATCCGGCCAGGACTTGGCGGCGGCCTGCTCGAGCATGCCGGCCGAGGCGTCGACAGCCACGATCTGCGCGTACGGGGCGGCCTCCAGCAGCGCCGCGGTCGAGGCACCCGTTCCGCAGCCGGCGTCGAGAAGTCGCAGTCCACGCCCGCCGTCCGGGACTCGCATCCGGCGCGCCGAGATGCGCAGATGGTCGTGGTAGCCGGGGTTCGCCCCGACCAGTCGGTCGTAGGCGGCCGCACCGACGTCGAAAGCGCCCGGAACCTCGGCGCGGCGCAGGCCGGCCTTGGACACGCCGGTCATAAAAGACCTCCTTGGTCTGCGGGACGTTGTTTGAGTCCCTGTTTCACCCACAGCAGCAGCACTGCGGTCACCAGCGCCCAACCGAACAGAAAATCCTCGACCGGGATGTCCCACGGGAACCGCAGACCCGAGGTGTGCTGCTCGTTGTAGATGACGATCGGCGCCGATAACTTGGTCAGCCAGCCGTCGACGGGCACTTGGAACCCCAGCACGATCACCATCGAAATCCAGTAGGCGGGCTTGCGGAACAGCCCGGTGCGTAACACCATCAATTCCAGCACACACACCGCGACGACGGCGACGACGGCCGGAACGGTGTAGCCCAGCCCCGTCACCGATCGCTCCATGCACTGTTCTGCCGACTGGGCCGACGCATCCGGTCCAGGCCCGCGCTGACCGTGGTGAAGGTGAGCAGGCCGCACAGCGGGATGACGATGAAGAACAGCAGTTCCTCCAGTGGCATGAACGGCACAGTGATACCGAACGGCACAGTGATACCGCTGACGTAGCGCGGGTTGTAGGTCCAGACGTCCGCGGCGATGGCGATCGCGTCCCAGACCAGGAAGACGCCGAGAACCGGGAGCAGCGCCCGCAGCAGCCGTCGCGGCTGGCGGTAGACACCGCCGCCGAGGTACTCCAACGGCAGCGTGATCAGCAGACAACCGCCCAGGACAAGCAGATATTGCCACTTGTCGCCCATCAGGCCCCCATCAGAACACGCCTCAGGCGGCGGCGGCGCGGCGAGCCCGGCGGGCCCGCACCAACCCGCCGGTGAACACCTGCAGGCGCCGGCCCATGCCGACCGAGGCCCGCTCGCTGAACACCGCGAAGTCGATGTCCTCGATCCGGTCGAGGATCTCGGAGTAGAGGGTGAAGGCGGTCGCCACGCACGGCCGCGACTGCGGGGCGAGCAGGGCGATGCCCTTGTGCGCCTCACGGTAGATCGCCCGGGTGATCGCGTGCTGGGCGGCAAGGGCCTGGCGCACTCGCGAGTCGGTGCGGGTGGTCCGTTGGCACCAGGTCAGCAGTTCGCGGTCCACCCCGAACGCGGCCAGTTCGTCGGCGGGCAGGTAGACGCGGTTGCGCTGGAGGTCTTCGTTGATATCGCGCAGGAAGTTGGTCAGCTGGAAGGCCCGGCCGAGGGCCTCGGCGGTGGGCTCCGCATCCCGCAGCGGGCCGACGGTGCCCAGGATGGGCAGCATCTGCAGGCCGATCACCTCGGCCGAGCCCCGCATATAGCGGTTGAGCGCAGGCCGGTCCGGATAGTCGGTCACGGTCAGATCCATCCGCATCGCCGCCAGGAACTCCTCGAAGAGGGTCAACGGGATCCGGTAGGTCCGCGCGGTGTGCAGGACGGCGGGCAGCACCGGCTCGCTGACCTCATCGCCGTCGAAGAACTTCGCCGCCAGCCGCTCCAGCCTGGCCTCCCGGTCGGAGACGCTGGCATCGGATTGCAGATCGTCGAGGATATCGTCGGCATAGCGGGCAAAACCGTAGAGCGCGTGCACCGCCGGGCGCTGCGACGGGGTCAGCAGCCGGGTCGCCAGGAAGTAGGTGCGGCCGTGTTCGGCGTTGAGCCGACGGCAGTAGCGGTAGGACTCGCGTAACCGCTCGCCGGCGATCCCGGCCGCCTGCAGCTCGGTGTTGATCATGTCCGCACCCGTTTGACTGAACCGGTGATCGTCCGTCGTCGCGAATGATCGCCGATCGGCCCGGTGACCCGTTCGGCGGCCAACCGGCCGGACAGCAGTGCGGTCGGCACCCCCACGCCGGGCACCGTCGACCCGCCTGCCAGCACCGCGTTGTCGACGCCACGCACCAGGTTGGCCGGCCGGAAGGGGCCGGTCTGGGAGAACGTGTGCGCCAGCGCGAACGGGCTGCCCGCAGTCA